>DAORTY010000001.1:0-97067 GCA_035432905.1 Ilumatobacteraceae bacterium
TTAGCTACCCGGGCTGTGTGGGTCGTAAACGCGCGGTCGGTTTCGTGAACGCAGTCATTGGGTAGAGCAGTGCGATGACCATTGCAGCTGACGGCGAACCACGTGCGGGGTTCGTGGAACTCAACACCGTTCCCGCTACCGAAGTGGCGAGTACCGCGGTCCGCGAGGCGGACCGAGGCCGCCAGGCCGACGACCCGACGCAGGTTCCACCGCGCGGGCTGCGAGATGTTGTCGCTCGGGTGCGGTCTGAGGCCAAGGTCGACAACGTGCCGTTGCTGTCCGCCGGAGTGGCGTTCTACGCGTTGCTCGCGCTGGTACCTGCGATCGTCGCGATCGTCTCGATCTATGGCCTGGTCGCCGATCCGAAACAGGTCCGGGCGCAGATGCTCGATGTGCTGCGGACGGCGCCACGCGAAGTACGCGAGCTGGTTGCGACTCAGTTGGAGTCCATCGCCTCGTCGTCCAGCGCATCCACGATCGTGGTAGTGGTGCTGGGGGTGCTCGCCGCACTGTGGTCCGCGTCAGCCGGGATCGGGCATCTCGTCGACGCGCTGAATGTCGCGTACGACGAAGCCGAAACCCGTGGCGCAATTCGCCGCCGAGCGATGGCATTGTTGTTCACCGTCGGAGCAATTCTGTTCGTCGTCGTGGCCGTCGGCGTGATCGGCTTTCTGCCGGCACTGGTTGCCAGAGCGAATCTCGGGGCTCCCGGCCGAATCGCGATCGACGTCGTGCGATGGACAGGACTCTTGGCGGCTCTGTTGGTCGGCGTGGCTGTGCTCTACCGCTACGGCCCGGATCGAGAGGCGCCGAAGTGGCGATGGACGTCGCCAGGAGCGCTCGTTGCCGCAGCGCTGTGGCTGGTCGGATCGCTGCTGTTCTCGCTCTACACCGCGAACTTCGCGAAGTACAACGAGACGTATGGGTCGCTCGGCGCAGTGGTCGTGGTGATGCTGTGGCTCTTCCTCACGTCGCTGTCCGTCATCATCGGCGCCGAGGTGAACGCGGAAATGGAGCGACAGACCGTGAAGGACACCACGACGGGGCCACCGGTGCGGCCCGGCCTGCGCGACGCCTACGCGGCGGACACCCTGGGCAAGACCGCCGACGCGATGAACTCCGATTCGTCGCTGCCCAGTTCGCCGGCCGTGCTGTCGCACCCCGTGGAGATCTATCCATTTCGCTTCTCTGGGCTGGTCGGCGCGCTGGCCAGGGTGTTCGGAGTTCGCTCCGACAGAGCCATTGCCAGTATTTCGAGCGATGGCCTGCTTTCCGTGCGCTACGGACGTTGGGTGGCCACCACGCCGGTTGCCAATGTTCGAAGCGTCGACGTCACCGGCCCGTACGCGACGATGAAGGTGGCAGGACCACCGCATCTGTCGTTCGCCGACCGCGGCCTCACCTTCGCCACGAACCGCGATCGAGGCGTCTGCATCTGCTTTCATGAGCCGGTGTCGGCGCTACTGCCGTTCGGACTGCTCCTTCACCCGGGCCTGACGTTCACGGTCGACCAGCCCGAGCAGTTCGCCGCCCGACTTGCGCAGCTGCAGGGCCAGGGGCTGGGGAACTGACCCGACTGTCAGGCGTCCTTGCGGAGCACGACGACGAGCGCGTCGTCCTTCAGTCGTCTGCCCGAATGCTCGAGCGCGGCGTCGACGAGCGAGTCGGCCACAGATTGGGGTAGTTCGTGCGCACACTCCATGACGAGCTCCAGCAGGCGCTGGTCACCGAGTTGGCTGCGGTCAGGTGCGTGTGCCTCCTCGATGCCGTCGGTGCAGATCACCACCAGATCGCCGGTCTCGATCGGTGTCGTGCGGGTCGAGCATTCGGCACCGATCAGGCCGAGGAGCGGACCTGTTGCAGTCCATCGCGACGCGGTGCCGTTGTGTACATGGACCGGTTGCGGGTGCCCAGCGTTGACGACTTGGGCAGCAGCGCCGTCAGGAGCGAACAGTACGAAGACGGCGGTACCGATCGTCCCTCGCCGGATCAGCTTCTGGTTGGCGCTCGCAGCGATCTCGCCGAGACTGGCGCCGCGCTCCCAGAGCGCAGCGATGTGTGTGCGAAGTCCATATGCAACGAGTGCTGCCTGTGCATCGTGCCCGGCGATGTCGACCAGGACCAACAGCGTTGGGTCGCCGGGTTCCACGGCATCCAGGATTTGCAGCGAGTCACCCGCAAGATGGCCCCATGCCGGTTCGTACCGCACCGCGATCGTCCACCCGGGAACCTCCGGTGCAGCGATGGCCATGTTGGCGGTGATGGACTCGATGATCTGCTCGACATCGGCGACATCCTCTGTCTGCCGGCGCGCAGTATCGAGACGTTCGCGGAGTTCGCGCTCGGTCCGCACGAACACCGCCGACGGCAGCAATACCAGTGCTCCCACGGTGCCCACCTGCAGGACCGAGAACACCGACTGGGCCAGCGGCCGGCTCGGCAGGAAGCGGTAGGTCAACAGACCCGTGACGAGGATGAACACGAGCGTCGCCAATGCGGCGACGCTGAGCCGCCGGGTCATGGTGCCGGTGGCGCCGCCGTCGAAGAGCAGGGCGACGATTCCGACCGGCCGGGGGACCATGATCGCTGCCAGGGCGAGTGCGGTGATGGCCAGCGACGTGTGCAGCGCCATGCCCACGTAGAGCCCCGACCCGGCGGCAACTCTGTCGACACCGAGTGCGTACCCGACGGCCGCCGTGAACCCAACTGCCGCAGCTGCGAATGCAAGGACCTGTCCGACGACCGGGGCGCGCCGCGCAGACGAAAGGATCGAGCTCACCCCGATCAGCACGAATGCCAAGCACGACTCGATGACAGGTCGCCCGGGGACCGTGGTGGTCGACTCGACAAAGCCGGTCGGGAGCAGTGCCTCGAACCACGTGCGGCCGGTTCCGGCCAAATTGAGTACCAGCCCGATCGCCCCGATGCCGAAGGTCACATAGGCGGCGATGCTGGCGACGGCGCGACTTTCGCGTCGGTCCCACTGGGAACCCACTACGGCGACCGAGCCGGCGGCCAGTGCCAGGGCAGCGTTGGGGTACATCGGAGGCAGGCTGGGAGCGATCTCGACGATCATTTCCTGCCTCGCGGCGTAGCCGACCAGAACGAGCAAACCGACCACACCCGAGAACCACGCCAGAGCTGTCCCGATGACTCGCAGTCGACTCGACGAGCGCTGCCCGGGGTGATCGAGTGGAACGTCGAACCCCACGCTGATGGAATCGATGAGGCGAGTCCACACGCTGCGCCCAGCGAATGGGGCGGCCCCGCTCTCCTCGACGCGCGCGCTCATGAACGGACATTAGTCAGGTTCTGAATGGCGCTTCACAATTGTCCGGAGAACGGGTCAGTCCTTGGAGGGCTCGAGCGAACCTTCGCCCTTCACGTTCTTGCCGATCTCCGTCATTTCCTCGAAGTGCTCCGCAACATCGTCGATGTCGACGTCGGCCGCTGCCTTCTCGGCGGCCTGCGTCTCCTGCTCGGTGGGCGGACGATCAGCTTTTGCGTCGGTGAATTTTTCGGTCATGCCGTTCGATGTACCCAATGGTCCGGGCGGCTAAACCTGTGATGGACCATTGCACCTGTTGCCCACGAACCGCCACGACGATCATCGCCGCCCGCCGGCCCGCGCACTTCGGCGTCGGACGGGGAATATACCCCAAGGGGTATTTGTTGTGAGGTACATCGGATCCTCATGGGTCCAGACTCCGAGAGGATGGAACATGTCCACGATGATCACAGCAGACGACCAGGTCAGCTTTCAGCGAGAAGTGCTCGACTCCACGGTGCCCGTGGTGGTCGACTTCTGGGCCGCGTGGTGCGGTCCGTGTCGGGCTGTAGCGCCAGAGGTCGAAGCGCTCGCCGAGCAGTACGGATCCGCGATCAAGGTCGTGAAGGTCGACGTCGACGCGAACCAGGCCGTGGCTGCCAAGTACGGCATTCGTGGCATCCCGACGATCGGCCTGTTCGAGCAGGGCGAGCTCACCAAGCAGGCGGTCGGGGCCCGGCCGCGCCACGCGATCGAGTCGGAGTTGGGCCTCACCCGCTTCGTCCAGGCAGTGGAGAAGTGACCATGCGTGCGATCGAGACCACGACGACTCTTTCGATGGCCGATGCCGAGGCCGCGATTCGAACTGCTCTCGCTGCGCAGGGCTTCGGTGTCCTCACCGAGATCGATATGGCAGCGACCCTCAAAGCCAAGCTCGGCGTCGACCGCGCGCCGATGAAGATCCTTGGTGCATGCAACCCGCAGTTCGCTCATCGCGCTCTCGAACTCGACGAGTCAGTGGGCCTGCTGTTGCCGTGCAACGTCGTGCTGTCCGACACGGGGCACGGCACAAAGATCAGCACGGTCGATCCGCGGGACTTCATGACGGGCGACGACTTTCAGGCACTGGCCGCCGACGCTGCCCAGGAACTCGCCGCAGCAGTGGCCGCAGTACCTGCCTGCTGACCCGGTGGTACGCGGAACTGCCCCGGCGTCCGGCCGGGGCAGTTCCATGAAGTTGATGTGGCCGACTCGTGGTCGGCTGCGTCACTTCGTGGCGTTCGCGTGGTTACGCGCAGCCTGCACGCGGTCGCGAGCGGCCTTCACATCCGCGAACTGACGATTCACCACAGTCCGCAGACCATCAGAGATGTCTGCCTTGAGTGCTGTCTCGTATTCCTCCACGGCGTGGTCCTCACCTTGGGCTGCGGCGTCGAGAACGCCGCTGGCGTCGGAACCCGACAGCATGTCCTTCACCGCCATCCAGCCACGATGAAGCGCGCCGGGCAGGGTGCTTCGCTTGTCGACCGGGTCGCCGTATGACGCGGCCATCGCGGTGAGTTCGGAGGCGAACCGGCCCCGTTGCTCGCTGAAGGTCGTGAACTCGGCGGCGAGTGCGGGTTCGTTCGAATCTGCCAGCTTCTCCGCGGCTCGCTGAAATCCTTCGCGCCCATTCTCGAGGGTCTTGATGAGGTCCTGTGTAACTGTTTCGTCTACCGACATCGCTTCCTCCTGATGGGATGTGTCCGTCGGGGGTGACGGATCAAGGGTGACGGCTGCTGTGCCGTGCCAGATCGAGTACCCACCGTGCGTGTCGATGAAACGTGTGAGGCGTGGGTCACACGGCTTCTGGCTGGAACTCGCAGAAGGCGGCATAGGCGCGTGGGCCGTAGATGGTGCCCGGTCCACCGTTCATGAGCATCGCCACGCCGATCGCCTCGGCGGCCTCCTGGCGGCTGGCGCCGGCGCGTGCCGCGCCCTCTGCATGCGATGCGATGCAGCCGTCGCAGTGCTGTGTGACCGCGATTGCCAAGGCGATGAGTTCCTTCGTCTTGGCATCCAGGTCGCCTGGTTCGAATGCGGCGTGGTGGAACTCGCCGAAACCCTTGTACACCGCTGGGATTGCATGGCGCAGTTCTCGGTGCAGCGGGCGGAGTTCGTCGAGTACTGCCTTGCCGTAGCCACTCTCGGTCATGATTGAGTCCTTTCGTGTCCTTCGCCACCAAGGCTAAACCCCTGGGGGTATCCTCAGCAGGGGCTTTGGTCCCACATCAGCGGCTTTGCTCGCCGCCGCGACCACCCCTGTCGGAGAGTTCGTCGACAGCTGCGCCAACGGTGGGGTAGAACCGTTCGGGGCCGAACTGTTGATCGAGGCCGTAGCGGCGACACTGATCTTTGACGGGCCCCTTCATCTCGGCGATCAGCAGTGTGACACCCTTGGCGGCCAGGAAGTTGTCCAGCTCGACGAGTTCGTCCACAGCTGTCGTGTCGACCGCAGTGATCGGCTCCGCGGCCAGGATCACGGTGTGGATCTCATCTCCTGCATCGGTGACCACTTGGCGGACGTAATCGTCGAACAGGCCGCCGTTGGCGAAGAACAACGGGGCGTCGAAGCGGACGATGACGGCACCGGGGATTCGGTGGCCCTCGGGGTGGCGGGTCACGTCGTGATACCCCCGCATGCCCTTGACTCGAACGAGTTCGGTTCGGTACGGCCGCCACTCTCGATTCACCACCGCTATGAACGAGAGCGCGATGGCGATGACGATGCCTTGGAGCACGCCGATGAGGGCGACACCAAGGAACGCAGCAATTGACAGCAAACCCTCGCTGCGATCCATCCGCACCAGTCGCCGGACCGTACCGACGTCGATCAGCGATGAGGCCGCCACGATGACCACGGCCGCCAGGGTGGCCGTGGGGAGGTGCTGCGTGACCCCAGGGGCCAGCGTGATGAATGCCACCATCAGCGCAGCGCCGATAACACCGACCAGCTGGGTCGTGGCGCCGGCCTGCTCCGCGACCGGGGTTCGAGACGAGCTGGCCGACACGGGGAATCCGCCGAACACGCCAGCGGCCACATTTGCCACGCCGATAGCACCCATCTCCCTGCTGCCGTCGACGGTCGTGTCGTGGCGCGCGGCGAAGGTTCGTGACAGCACGCCTGTGTCGGCGAAGGCAATCAGCGCGATGCCGAGAGCGGGCGCGATGAGTGAGCGTATGTCGCCCCACGCGAGCCCCGACAGCGCAGGGGCTGGTAGCCCGCGGGGGAGTGCGCCCACCACGGGCAGTTCGCTCGGCCAGCCGAGGGTGGCACCCACGATGGTGGCCCCCACGACGGCGAGTAACACGCCGGGTACCCGACTTGCGAGCATTCGTGGGATGACCAACACCACGATCGACACCAAACCCACCAGCAGAGCCGTTCGATTGATGCGGCCATCTGTGATGCCGCCGATTATTTGGCGCACGTTTTCGACGATCGAGTTGCCCTCGATCGAGAATCCGAGCAGCTTGGGTGCCTGACTGACGATCACGATCAGTGCAACTCCGTTGAGGTACCCGACCCGTATCGGCTTGGAAAGCAGGTCGGTCACGAAACCCAGTCGAAGCAGCCCGCCAATGGCGAGCACGGCGCCCATGAGGATCGCCAACAGCCCTGCCAGGGCGACGGCTCGTTGTGCGTCTCCCGCGGCCAGGGGCACGATCGTGGCCGCGATGATGGGCGCCAACGACGAATCTGGGCCGAGCACCAGGATCGGCGACGGTCCCACCAGGGCGTAGGCCAGCAACGGGATGATCGTCGCGTACAGGCCGGTTTCGGGCGGCAGGCCGGCGGCCTGTGCGTAGCCCATGCCGGCCGGGATGAGCAGGGCCGTGACGACAATGCCTGCCACGAGGTCGTGGCGCAACCACGAGCGTTCGTATGTCGCAGCCACTGAGAGGCCCGGCAGCCACCGTCGGACACCCTTGGCGCTCACCATCGGCCACACCTTCCCATCGACCGACACCCTCCATTCACGAGCGCACGGGCCACCCGAACGCTAGATGATTCGGCATCGGCTCCCGAATGCAGCTCCCCGGTCGTCGGCACGTGCGTCATTCACAATCGCACGTGTCGCGGGCCGACCTCGGTGTGACTCGCTCAGACCCGCGACACGAAGGGTTTTCCTTGCGGGAGGCGTAGTGTCCGGCGGTGGTTCGCGAGCGCTTTCGACTGACGACGGATTGGTCGAGAGCGCAGTTACCCATCGCGCTGCGCCTCGCCTTGTTGATGGTGATCGTCGGCGGATCCGTGTACTCGGTGGCGGCGACGGTTGTTCGCGATCGGCTGTTGATGGCTGGCTTCTACAACTCGACGCTGGCCGACCAGCACGTCTATCGGCGCGTCTACTCGCAGATTCTCACCGACCCGGATGTCCGTGCGACGACGAATGCGTTGGTCGGCGAGTTCGAGTTTGGTGGTCGCGACCTTGCCGACACGGTGTCGCTGTCGAACGCCGTGTTGCGCATAGCGCTCCCGCCGGCGACGCTGCAGCGAGCTACCGAGGCAGTAGTCGCCTCCGTAGTCGCGTACCTCCGTGGCGACACCGACCGGCTGGACGACTCGATCGACCTCTCCAGCACCCTTTTGCAGTTCAACTCGACCGCCGAGACCGTCCTCAATCAGTCGCTCTCGAATGCGACTTCGTTGCTGCTCACGAACTTGCCGGAGTACAGCGCCGCTGTGCGGGACTTCGCCGACCAGATCGCAGCCGGCAACATCCCTGATTCGATTCCGATCTTCGCCGGTGAGGCGATAGACCCCGGGCAGATCACAAGAGCAGTAGAAGAGGCGACCAGTTTTGGCCTGCCGCCGGACGTCCGCGATCAAGTTGTCGTTGCCATTGAATCCGGCGATCAACGCGACGCACTCATCACGACCGCCACCGCCTACGTCGATGACTATCTCCGCGACGCGCAAGCCGTGCTCGCCGCCAGCGGCCACCTCCGTATTGATCTCCTCGATGCGCTCGGTCGGCAGGCCGGCCAGCCGCAACAACAGCCCCTGGCCCAGCTCAACTCGGTCCGCGATGTTGCACGATGGTTTCCTTCGTGGGGTGCAGCGACCGCGCTCACGTTGGTAACCCTCGCCGCACTTGGGTTGCTCGTGTTGTCAGACAACCGCAAGGTCGCGCTGATGGCGATAGCCGCCGCACTGTCCACCGCAGCGGTCGTCACCGCGATAGGGGCGCGCGTCATCCGGATCGCCTCACCCCTGTCCGATGCAGCGACACCGAGCAGCGCAAACGGTCTGCCGCGTTCAGTGATCGCGATCATCGACGATGTCGACGCAGACCTGCGAGCGGCGATCATCGACACCATCGATGGCCGAACGGTGCAACTGCTCATCGCCGCCGCAGCCGGTGCTGCACTCGCCATTTCCGCACTCGTGTACGTCAGGTTGCGAGAGAAGGATCGCCGCCGCTACCGGCTCCTTGCCGGCGCGGCTCTCCTTGCCAGCGTCAGCATTCCCGCACTCGCTGCCGCACGCTCCGACGACGTGACTGCCGTGCGTGAGTGCAACGGCCACGCCGAGCTGTGCGACCGACCGTACGACCAGATCGTGCAGGCGGCCACCCACAACTCGATGTCGAGCCCCGACGTCGTCCAGATTTGGCCGGAACACGACGCGAACATCACGACACAATTGGATGCCGGCATTCGCACTCTTCTCATCGACACCAGCTACTGGCCGGAGATCGACCGTCCGAGTGAGCTCAGCACGATCGAGATCGCCCTTCCGCCGGCAGTCGCCAGCTTCCTCTTCGACGAACTCGACGAACGTCTCAGCGCGCACCCAGGCACCTACCTGTGCCACAGCCGCTGCGCGTACGGAGCCATCTCGTTGGTCACCGCGCTGAGTGACGTCAAGTCGTTCCTGGACGCCAACCCCGACGATGTCGTCACACTCATCGTCCAGAACGGGATCAGCACGACCGACACCGTGGCCGCCTTCACGTCGAGTGGACTCGATTCGTACCTCTACGACCGGTCGCCGACGACCGAGTGGCCGACCCTAGGTGACCTCGTGGACTCGGGCCGACGCCTCGTCGTATTCGCCGAAACGGCGTCGCCACCGCCAGCGTGGTACCACGACGCCCGCGAATTCATCCAGGACACCGACTACCACGTGAGCACCGTCGATGCACTCGACTGCGACCGTAACCGCGGTGACGCTACGGCGCCGCTGTTCCTGCTCAACCACTGGATCCAGCGCGAAGCGCCAGACCGAGCGGACGCGGTGGAGGTGAATCAGCGAACGGCGATCACCAACCGCGCGCTGACGTGCGCCGACCAGCGGGGGAAGCTGCCGAACTTCATCGCCGTCAACTTCTTCACCATCGGTGACGTCGTCGGGGCCGTCGACGAACTCAACGGCTTCGAGGACTGACGCGGACGTCGCTACCCGGCGGGCACCTTTGGGGACAAAGTGCTCTTGTGGCATCCCGTAGGTCTCCGTACGGTGATCGGTAGTGGCAGTTCCGCTGTCGGGCGGCAGCGGAACTGTGCTGACCGACCGCGACAGATCCGAGACACCATGGCCGTCGACAAAGTGACCGAGAAGCCGGCAGATGTGGTTGCCCACTTTTCGACACATCTGAACGAATCCGACTCGACGCTGTGGAGCATCGAGCGCGACCCGATTCTGCGCACCACCATCGTGGCCGTGTCGATGCTGGACCGCAGCCCGAACTGGGACCGGCTGCACGAGCGGATGGAAGAGGCGTGCATCCTGGTGCCGCGGTTACAGCAGAAGGTGGTCGCGACGCCAATGCGCGTCGGCCCGCCGCGTTGGCAGGACGACGATCACTTCGACGTCGACTATCACCTGCGCCGTGTCGTGTGCCCCGCACCGGGCGACCTGCGGACATTGCTGGACATGGTCGGCGTGTTCGCGATGGCCGCGTTCGACAAGGACCGACCGCTGTGGGAGTTCACGTTGGTCGAGGGTCTGGCCGGTGGTGGCGCGGCATTCGTCCAGAAGGTGCACCACGCGTTCACCGACGGCGTCGGCGGGGTCAAGATGGCCAAGATGCTGCTGGACGAGTCGCGTTCACCGCGCACGCGCAAGAAGGTCGTGCCGGGCGACGTGTCGAAGAAGGTCACGCCGCTCGAAGCGATCATGGAACCACTGGCGGCCAATGCACGCACTGCGAGCGAGTTGTCGGTACGCGGCGCACGCGCGTTTCCAGCGTTTGCGACAACTGCGCTTCTGCGACCTGACCGCATCGTCAAGTCGGGCATGGCAAGTGCCCGGTCGATCGTGAAGCTGCTCGCGCCGGCCATGACGCCGCTGTCGCCGGTGATGGTGGGGCGGGGCATGTCGCGCCATCTCGACGCCTTCGAGGTGCCGCTGGCCGATCTGCTCGCGTCGGCCCATGCCGCCGATAGCACTCTGAACGATGCGTTCCTCGCCAGCATCACCGACGGACTGCGCCGCTACCACGAGCGTCGTGGTGCGCCCGTGACCGCGTTGCGGGTGACCATGCCGATCAACCTGCGCAAGGCGGGCGACGAACTGGGCAACAACCGCTTCGTCCCGGCTCGCCTGACGATTCCGATCGACGGGGTCGATGCGTCGCAGCGGATGCGGCGGATGGGCACGTTGTCGCGGCAGTGGCGAACCGAGCCGTCGCTGCCTCTGACCAACGTGATCGCGGGGGCTCTGAACCGGCTGCCGGTCGCGATGACCACGTCGATCTTCGGCGGCATGTTGAAGGCGATGGACTTCGTCGCGACCAACGTGCCGGGCCTGACGGGTCGGGTCTATTTGGCCGGCGCCGAGGTCACCAGCGAGTACGCCTTCGCTCCATCGTCGGGTTCGGCGTTCAGCGTTGCACTGCTGTCGCACGGCGATCAGTGCTGCATCGGGTTGAACATCGACACCACTGCGGTGTCCGATCCAGATGTACTGGTCGACTGCCTGCGCGAGGGCTTCGACGACGTGCTCAGCGTGGGTTCGCAGTGAACAAGATGAGCGCACTCGATGCGCTGTTCCTTCACGCCGAGGATGGCACCACCCACATGCACATCGGGTCGTGCGCGGTGTTCACGGGCAAACCGCCGACGATGGACGAGTTGACTGCCCTCATCGCCAGCAAGCTGCCCCTGGTCCACCGGTTTCGGCAGAAGGTGCGACTGGTGCCAGGTGGCCTCGGTCGACCGGTGTGGGTGGACGACCCGGGCTTCGACATTGCCTTCCACGTGCGTCACTCGGCGCTACCGCCGCGCAGCACGGCGCAGGACCTGGACAATCTGATGGGCCGGCTGATGTCGCAGGAACTGGATCGCGACCGGCCATTGTGGGAACTGTGGTTGGTGGAAGGACTGCCCCGCAAGCAATGGGCGCTGATCTCGAAGGTCCACCACTGCATGGTCGACGGCGTGTCGGGCACGGACATGATGACGGCGCTGTTGGATGCAACGCCCGATGCTGTGGTCGTTCCTGCGCCGGAGTGGACGGCGAACCCCGTGCCGAGTGATGGCCGCCTGCTGGCTGATGCCGTGGCCGGCCTGGCCCTCGCCCCCGCGCGTCTGGCGCTGTCGGTCATCCGCGGTGCCAGTTCGCCCCGCGAATCGCTGCGTCAGCTGAACGACACGTTCGCCGGGCTGCGCTCGTTCGGGCGACGGCTGACGCCGCAGTCGGCGCCGCTGTCCATCGAGGGCTCCATCGGGGGCCACCGTCGCTGGGCCGTGGCGCGTTGCACGCTCGGCGAGGCGAAAGAGATTCGACGGGTGTTCGGTGGGTCGGTCAACGACGTCGTGCTCGCCGCGATCACTGCCGCGTTCCGCGATCTGCTGGTGCAGCGCGGCGACGTGGTGGACCACGCGACCATGTCGTCGTTGGTGCCGGTGTCGATCCGTTCGGGTGATGACCACTCATACAACAACCAGGTGTCGATGGTGATCGCCGCGCTGCCCGTCGGCATCGCCGATCCGCTGGAGCGGTTGCGAGCGATCACGGCGAACATGGACGAACTGAAGCTATCGAATCAGGCGACGGCCGGCGCTGCGGCGTTCAACGTCGTGGACATGATGCCGCCCGCGCTCTTCGCCGCCGCTGTGCGGACAGCGATGGGCCTCATGCATCGCACCTCGCAGCGCACCATCAACACCGTCACCACCAACGTCTTTGGCCCGTCATACCCGCTGTACGCGCTGGGGCGTGAGATGGTCGAGTATCTGCCGTTTGTGCCGCTGAGCCCTGGGGTACGGATCGGCGTGGCGATTCTTTCGTACAACGGTCACCTCGCGTTCGGCGTCACCGGTGACTACGACTCGGCGCCGGATGTGCAGACCATGGCCGACGGAATTGAAGCAGCGATCGGCGAGCTCAGTGAGCTTGCCGCACGAACAGGAGCATCGCCACGATGAGTAAGAACAACGAGTCGTACAACGACACGCCGGACAATCCGAGATGGCGTGCAATCGGCCACGTGCTCAGTCGACGCACGGGCCGCACGCTCGTGGTCGCGCTGGTGATCACCGCGCTGATGGCGCTGGGTCTCAAACAGCTCGACTTCGCGACAGGGCAGGACAGTTACATCGACCCGTCGTCGCAGGTGGCCAAGGACAACGCTCGCTATCAGACGCTTTTCGGTGGCGAGAACATGGTCGTGCTGTTCACGGCCGCGCCGGGCAAGTCGATCGCAGATCTGTTCGTGCCCGCCAATGTCGCGCAGTTCGCCGAGGTCGAGCAGCAGTTGGGCACCAGTCCTGCCGTGCAGTCTGTGGTGTCACCGGTGACATTGCTGACCTGGACGCAGGACCTGGTGCTCAAGGGCGTCGCCAGCCAGGTCCTCGCTCGCGCCGGTGAACGCGACCCGGACCCCGCCGCCGCCGCCCTGCGGCAGCAGGACGGGCTGGTCACGGTCCAGCGTTTGGGCGCTGCGGGGGCGCAATCGTTCGAGAACCCCGAGTGGGTCAAGTTCCTGCTGTTCGGCAACGACGGTTTCACGATCGGTGCCGACGGCAAGTTGGTCGCGCCGGCCGACGACGCGCTGTTGGTTCGCAAGCCACTGCGGGCATTCATCCCCGATGGGCACCACGCAATCCTGGCGGCGGTGCTGGTGGGCAACGCACAGCTCGATGAGCTGGCTGTGGGTTCCGACGCAGTGAAGGACGCCTTCAAGGGGCGCACGTTCGAGAACGCATCGGTGATCATCACCGGCACACCAACTTTCCTGACGGACATCAACGACTATCTACAGGGTGGCATGTTGACGCTCGGTGGCATCGCCGTGCTGGTGATGATCGTCATCTTGCTGGTGGCCTTCCGGGTGCGGTGGCGGCTGCTGCCGCTGCTGGGAATGGTCGCGGGCGTCGCGTGGGGTTTCGGTGCGTTCGGTTTCACCGGCACGAAGCTGTCACTGGTCACCATCGCCGGCCTGCCGATCCTGATCGGCCTGGGTATCGAGTTTGCCATTCAGGTGCAGAACCGGGTGGAGGAAGAGCGCATGGTTGCGGGCAAGCACGATCCGTTCGGCGAGACGCTGGTCACCATGGGGCCGCCGCTGATGGCCGCGACCGTCGCTGCGGTCATCGCCTTCCTGACGGTCAAGATCTCGCGTGTGCCGATGGTGCAGGACTTCGGGATCCTGCTGGCAATCGGCATCGTCGCGCTGCTGATCGCCGGCATCGTGTTGCCGACCACCATCATCGGTGCTCGCGAACGTCGTTCGCCGACGACCGTCGACCCGGGCGTCAGCTGGGTCGAGAAGACCGTTGACCGGTTGGGCAGCCTGCCGCGTCGTGCGGTGCTGCCGTTGGTGTTGATCGCGGTCGCGCTGCCGATCGCTGGTCTGTTCCTGGAGACCGGTTCGAAGATCGAGAGCGACCCGGTGAACTGGGCCGATCAGTCCAGTGAGTCGATCGTCAACGCTCGCACCCTGGAGCGCGAGACCGGCTTCGCCAGCACGCTGGGCGTGTTCATCGAGACCACGGGCGATGCGAGCAACGGTGTCTTCACCGATCAGAGCGGGGCGTTCGTGTTCGATCTGGTGCAGCGCTCGCTGGGTGAGAACGCCGAGCTGGCGCAGGCGTCCAGCCTGTCGACCACCGCCGGTTGGTTGGCCGAAGTACCGGGCGCCACCGTGCTGCCACCGACGGGTCTCGACATGTTGCAGGCCTACGAGGTTGCGCCCACGGCGTTGCAGTCGCTGCTCGTTGCCGACAACGGCAACTCCACCCAGGTGCTGTTCCAGGTGGGGCCGTCGTCGCTGGAAGAGCGCTCGGTCGTGCTCAACAAGGTTCAGGACGCGATCGTCGATCCAGGCAAGGGCGCTCGGCTGCCGGCGAACGCGTCGGCGACCACCGGCGGGCTCGCGGTCGTGGGCGTCGGCCTGCTCGAGAACATCACCGCCAACCGGGCGGAGCTGACCATCGTCGCGCTGATCCTGGTCGGTGCCTTCGTCACGTTGCGCTACCGCGATCTGGCACGAGGCCTGCTGACCATGATCCCGGTGCTGCTCGCGGTCGGTACCTCGACGGTGCTGGTGCGGGTGTTGGGCATCACGCTCAGCCCGCTGACGACCGTCGGCGGTCCGTTGGTGGTGGCGACGTGCGCAGAGTTCGCGGTGCTGCTGGTGGCGCGTTATGCAGAGGAACGCGCGCGAGGTCTCGACCCAGAGCGCAGCACACACGTGGCCGCGCAGCGGACGGGGCGGGCGTTCTTCACTTCGGCGCTGACCACCCTGGGCGGCTTCGCCGTGCTGATGTTCTCGACGCTGCCGTTGCTGCGGGACTTCGGAATCGTGGTCACGATCAACATCGGTGTCGCACTGCTGGCGGCGCTGATCGTGGTGCCGCCGTTGGTGAAGGAAGCCGACCGGCGTGGGCTGCTGAGCATGGGGCCCGAGGCCGGCCATGCGGCAGCGCACACCAAGGGCCGCCGCCGCAGTGTCACCGGGATCGTTGCCGGTGCCGCGCTGGCTGTGTTGGGCCTGACGATGGCGTTCGTCGCGGTCAGCCGCGACGAGCCCGCGATCGCGGCTCCATTGACGGCCGCCGCCGAAGCGCCGGCCACCCTGCCGCCGCCCACCACGACGACCATTCCACCGACCACCATTCCCGGCCAGACGACCCTGCCGCCGGAGATACTGCCGCCCGGCCCGGCCGAGCGACCGACCGGTCTGGTGGCCGGTGTGTTCTGGGACGGCCTGGTCAAGGGTGGAGTGGACGAGGGCGTTGCCCGCTGCGCGGCAGACGAGCTGATCGCGACGACCAGCGAAGCCGACCTGATCGCGATGGGTATCGCGAACACACCTCGCCCGGCCGAGGTGAACGCGCTGCTGGACGGCGCAGCCAAGCGCTGCGGCGTGACCCAAGAACAACTGGACGCGGCCGCTGCGGCCGCCGCCGCCGGATGAGGCCCGAAATGCGAACGACGAACCCGATGAAACGACGAACCCGATGAGAGGAATGTCATGAAAGAGCTTGTGTACCACCGGCAGTTCTTCCCGATGCTGGAGCGTTGGCCGAACAAGGTCGGCTTCCACGACGGCGACTACCACGGGACCTTCGCCCAGCACGGCGACCGGGTGTTGCGCCTGGCCGATGCCATGCGCACCGAACTGGGCATGAAGCCGGGCGATCGCTTCGCCGTCATGTCCTGCAACAGCCACGAGTACCTCGAGCTGTATCACGCAGCGTTCCTCGGTGCCTCCATCATCAACCCGCTCAACCTGCGCTTGGCGGGTGCCGAGCTGCAGCACATCCTGGCCGACTCGGGTGCCACCGTTGCCTTCGTCGATGCGGTGTTCGCCGACCACTTCCTGCGCAACATCGCCGACGTGCGCAAGGACCTGCCGCTGAAGCACATCGTGCTGATCGGTGACGCCGATGTGAAGATCAAGCTGCGCTACGAGGACCTGATCAAGGCCGGTCGACCCAACGTGCCCACCGAACCGGAGGAGACCGACCCGGTGGTGCTGATGTACACCGGCGGTACCACGGGCAAGGCCAAGGGTGTGCTGCTGGAGCAGCGCGCCGAGATGCTGAACTTCTACCACGTGGGTATGGCGGTGGAGTTCGGCGACGAGCGGGTGTACCTGCACCAGACGCCGATGTTCCACGCCGCGTCGATGGCGGGCATCCTGGGCCTGCCGACCACGGGTGGCACGTCGGTGTTCGTGCCCCTGTTCGAGCCAGGGCAGGTGATGGACCTGATCGAGAGGTACGGCGTGGACTGGACCGTGATGGTGCCCACGATGATCGCGCTGATGATGGACCACCCCGAGTTCTCACCCGAACGTGTTGCCTCGCTGAAGGATCTGGTCTACGGCGCCTCGCCGATGCCGGCAGCGTTGATGGACCGCCTGATGGTGACGTTCCCCGGCGTGCGTCTGTGGCAGGGCTACGGGATGACCGAGTGCTCGTCGATCTTGACGATGCTGTCGCCCGCTGACCACCGCCGTAGTGGTGTGCGCCAATCGGCCGGCAGGCCGGTGATCGGCGTGACGCTGAGCATCCGAGACACTGATGGCAACGTCGTGCCTCGCGGTCAGGATGGCGAGGTGTGGGCGCAGGGCGGCAACTTCATGCGGGAGTACTGGCGGCAGCCCAAGGCCACCAAGGAGGCGTTCAGTGACGGTTGGTATCGCACTGGCGACGCCGGCCACCTGGACGACGAGGGCTACCTGCACCTGGTCGACCGGGTCAAGGACATGATCATCACCGGCGGCGAGAACGTGTACTCGATCGAGGTCGAGAACGCGATCTCCACGCACCCGTCCGTGGCCCAGGTTGCGGTCATCGGCATCCCCCATGAAGTGTGGGGCGAGCAGGTGCACGCGATCGTGGTGCTCAGGCCAGGCATGGAAGCCACAGTCGACCAGATCAAGGAACATGCAAGAGGCTCGATTGCCGGCTACAAGGTGCCCAAGTCGGTGGAGTTCAGGACCGAGCCGATTCCATTGTCAGGTGCGCTGAAGCCGCTGAAGCGAGAACTCCGCAAGGCGTACTGGCCCGCCTGACGAGCGTGTCCTAAGGGTGCGAGAACTTGGTGCCCGGGCGATGTCACACCCGCCTGGTTAAATGATGAATGCAGTCAGCGACTAGGAGGTGTGCCGTGACGACTAGTGATCCGATCCGTTTCGCCGTGCCGTTGTATACCGTTGCTGATGCTGCCCGCATCGTTGGCGTTCCGGCGTCCACCCTGGCCACCTGGTCAAACGGCTATGTGCGCAAGTTTTCCGATCGTTCCCACGTGGTGGGTAGCTCGATCATCACGCACCTACCCCAGACCGGGTATCGGGAGCCGACGATTCCGTTCGTGGGCCTGGCGGAGGCGCTGGTACTCGCCGCCGTGCGGCAGAGCGGCGTACCGATGCAGCGTATTCGTCCCGCACTGAAGCAGTTGCAGGCCGATATCGGCGTGCAGCATGCGCTTGCGTCTCGAAAGCTCTACACCGACGGCGCCGAATTGTTGTTCGATTACGTCGAGCATCACGCAGGTACAGACGAGGCACGACTGGTGCGCAGCTTGGTGGTCGTCCGCAACGGACAGCGCGTGTTCAAAGAAGTGATCGAGGCCTACTTGAGCAGGATCGAGTACGCCTCGGATGGGTATGCAGCGTTGTTTCGTGTCCCTGCTTACGAACATGCAGAAGTTGTCGTCGACCCCACGCGGGCCTTCGGCGTACCGATCTTCGAGCGCGGTGGCGTCCGAGTTGATGACGTTCTCGAACGGTTCTGGGCCGGCGATCCGCTCGATGAGTTGTCGGCGGAGTTCGGTGTTCCCGCCGACCAGCTCGAGGACGTGCTCCGTGTCGCATCCCGACGCGCTGCCTGATCTCTTTCTGGATCGAAGCCTCGGCAGGATCAAGGTCCCACAGTTGCTCCGTAACGCGGGCCTCCGTCTGGTCACGCTCGCCGAGCATTACGGAGTGCCTGCCGACGAGTCAGTGGGTGATGAAAGCTGGTTGGAACTTGCCGGTGCTTCGGACTGGGCAGTGTTCATGAAGGACACCCGAATCAGGTACAACCCAGCTGAGCGCGCAGCCGTTCTGCGTCATTCAGTGCAGTCCTTCTGCCTGACGAGTCAGTCGCTCTCGTCGGACGAAATGGCGCGACGATTCCTCGACAACCTGGACGCAATCACGCACGCTTGCAAGGCTGATTCAGGACCGTTCATTTACGCCGTGCATGCCCAACGGATCGAACGACTTCGTTTGGATGATGTGTAGACGGCCGAAGCGATCAATGAGCTGGCGCGACCTCCACGACGTAGCCGACGTGGTCCGACATTCGTATTCCGTCGCGCAGCGGGTCGGGCCAACTCGTCTACAGGTCGTTCAGCATTTTCCGATCGCACCGCGCCGTGTACTACTTCGATCGCTGAATCGGGCCACGAGGTCGGTGCCGAGGGCGAGGGGTGGACCACGGTAGGAGGAACGTTTGGCGTCAGCCTGCGCGCTACCTCGGGAGGAACCAGCCGGAGCCTTGGGTGCCGCCCACGCGTTCCCATCCTCTGAGGCGGAGTTCGTTGGTGACGGCCTCTCGCAGGCGGTCCCATCGGTTGGGGTCCTGCAGCGGGTAGAGCGAGTCGAAGAAGTGCCAGATGCCGGGCCGCCCCGCGAAGTACAGCCGGCCGTTGCGTTGGGTCAGGTGTGCTTTCGCCCACTGCTCGACGCCGTTGGCCAAGAGCTTGACGTCACCCACCGGAATGGTCTTTGTACGCAGCCCCATGCGCCCACCGGCCCGCTCGACGAGCTTTCGCAGTTCGTCCTGAACCGGGCGTGCGAAGGCAGCAAGATCGGCGGCATTCGGGATGGCGGCCACCTCCTGCTCAGCCTTGCGTCCGCGCCCGAGCTTGGCGTCGTTCTTCGCCATCAGACCCGACCCACGTCGACCCCGACCCGATCGAGCGCGGCGAACACCCACGGGCTGGATGGCTGGATGCACTTCGACTCGATCTCAGCGGCAGCATTCATTCGCTCATCATGCCCTCACCCGGACGGTCGAGACCAGCTCTCCTGGTCGCACGGTCACTGCGACCGAGTTGGACTAGGAAGCCGGAGCTCGCCAGTGCTCGGCGTGGATGAATTCTGCTGCGGGCATCTTCAGCCATTGCGTCACCCGCATGACCTGTTCCAGGTCGGCAAAGGTCGCGGTGTGCAAGCCGGTCAGCCTGCTCGGAGTGCAGCCGAGACGACCGGCCAGGTTTGTCCACGTCAGTTGCTCCTGCCGGCGAGCGGCGTCGAGCGCGGCGTGCAACTCGTTCAGGTTCCAACGCAGGCGGCTGTCGCGCCCGGCCGTGGGCAGGCGCACCTCACCCTTCTGCGTGGGTTCTCCGGTCAGGAAGTCCTCCGGGGCTCGACCGAGCCACCGGAGCATGACCAGCGCGTACTGGCACGATGCTGCTCCTCGCGCCTCCAGACGCGACAACGCTCCACCTCAATACGGGTGGTCGTTGCGACGTGCGTTGAGCTCGGCCGATTCATCCCACAACACGGCCGCAAGGCCATACCACGTCAGGCCGTGCCGCCGCCGCTCGCCGTTGACCGTACTGATGAACCCATCGAAGTCGAACGTCGAATCAACCGGCATGCGGTAGATCCTAACTATCGCCCGAGGAGCTGGATTGAGTGCTCGCGCGTTCGGCTCGTCCCATTCGGGGCCAACGAATCCCTCGCACGGGACCTATTGCAGCGGAATCCCGGCGACGTCGCCCGCCGGTCGGGGCCCGAAGATCCGGCGCTCTGAGGCGTCGATCGGAACATCGTCGATGCTCGCCTCGCGTCGCTGCATGTAGCCGGCGTCGTCGAACTCCCAGTTCTCGTTGCCGTACGAACGGAACCACTGCCCGTTGGCGTCGTGCCACTCGTACTGAAAGCGCACGGCGATCCGGTTCTCGAAGAATGCCCAGAGATCCTTGCGGAGCGCGTAGTCCAGTTCGCGGGCCCACTTGTCGCGCAGGAACTCGACGATCTGGTCTCGGCCCTCCACGAACTGGTCACGGTTCCGCCACACCGAATCGAGCGTGTACGCACCCGCGACCCGCTCAGGATCTCGTGAGTTCCACGCCGCCTCCGCAGCGAGCACCTTGGCGCGCGCAGTCGCTTCGTCGAACGGTGGTAGTGGCGGGCGGATGGCTTCGTTCATCGGTGCTCCTCGGGGCTGACGTGTGCGTGGACGCTCCCGGCAACGCACGGGATTCCCATCCCGTTGACCAGCGAGCCAGTGACGACTGCCATTCACTATCGCACGTGTCGCGGCTCCACCTCGGTGTGACCCGGTCAGGGCCGCGACAGGAACGACAGCAACGACGGGGGAACGTCCGGTTTCGCCTTGTGGCGCTCGAACAGCGAAGCTGTCGGCATCGCACTCGGAACCGCCGAACGACACAGTGCCAGGACACAAGGAACGAGATCATGAGCCTCTACTCGACCGAACACCGTGCGTTGCAAGACCAGTTCGACAGTCGCACCATCGCTGACGTGCTCGAGGCGATCATCGTGCAGCCGATGATCGACGACGAGGCCAAGGCATTCATCGAGTCACGATCGTTCTTCTTCCTCAGCACCGTCAACCCCGACGGTCAGCCGACCGTGTCGCACAAGGGTGGTGCTGCCGGGTTCGTGCGCGTCGTCGATGCGACCACGATCGTGTTCCCCAACTACGACGGCAACGGCATGTTCCTGTCGATGGGCAACATCGTCGGCGACGGACGCATCGGCCTGCTGTTCATGGACTTCGAGCGCCCTCATCGGGTGCGTGCACACGCGACCGCGACCGTGAGCCACGACGACCCGCTGATGGGGGAGTACCCCGGCGCGGACCTATTGGTGCGCGCCACCATCACCGACGTGTTCGTCAATTGCCCTCGCTACATCGGCGCGCAGGGTGCAGCCAAGTTCGCCCCCGACCACGAGGGCAACGCGCCGATGCCCAGCTGGCAGAAGATCGATGCACTGCAGCCGTTCCTGCCCACGCGGCTCCAGGGCAAGGCCGAGTCCGAGGGTGGTGTGATCACCACCGAGGAGTACGCGCAGCGTCTGCACGACGGCAACACCTGAGTTCACAATCGCACGTGTCGCGGCGCTACCTCGGTGTGACTCAGCCGGGGTGCGACACGAAGGAGTCGATGAGGGCGGCGAGCTCGATCGGACGGTCGCCCTGCACGCTGTGACCGGCACCCTCGACGTGCTCGACGGCAGCGGTCGGGACGCGCGCCAGCAGTTCGGCCTCGTGTTCGTCGCGCAGGATCGACTGCGGCTCCATGCCGCGCACCAACAGGAGCGGCACCGTGAGCTGCCCGATGATGCGCCACATCGCTTCGGTTCGTTCCGCCGGGTCCGGCCCGTCCGCGATCACGGGTTCGTCGTCGCGGGTGCGCGAATGACGCCATACCCAGGAACCGTCGGCCTGCTGAAGAGCGTTGTGCAGGATGCCGCGACGCAGCGACGACACCGAGCGCGTGGGGTTGAACTCGATGGTGCGCTTGAGCAGCTCGTCGAAGTCGGGGAACGAGGACGGGCCGTTGATGAACGCACCGATCACCGCGGTCGCCTTGTCGTCACGCGACGGGAGCACGTCGACGAGGATGACTCGCCGCACGAGATCGGGTGCTGCCTTGCTGAGCGCAAGCGTGGTCAGACCGCCCAGCGACATTCCCACCACGGCTGCCGCGCTGGGTGCCAATGAGCGCACCACGGTTGCGACATCGGTGGCCATCTCCTCCATCGACAGCGAGGCACGAAGGGTGCCATCGGAGTGACCATGCCCGGGTAGGTCGATCGCGATCAGCGGTCGACCCAGTGCCATCGCCACCGTGTCCCACGTGTGCGCGTTCTGTCCACCCCCGTGAAGGAGCACGAGCTCGGGATCGGAGTTGCCCCAGACGAGCGCGCTCAGGTGCTGGCCCGGCCGCACCTCGATCGACTCGCGACGAACCACGGGCGGCGCGGTGAACGGCAGGCCGAACTCGGCGGCGTTCTCGTGGAAGAGACCGAACTCGTCGTACTCAAGTAATGCCATGACGACGACACTAGCGATGGCACCAGCTCGCGGCCCTGCGTCGGTCTCCTGGGAGCGCATCGATTCGTAGTGCCAAAAGATGTGCTTTACTTCGCCCCCATGACACACAGGTGGGCACTCGTAGCGGTAGTGGTATTCGGTCTGGCAGCCTGTTCGGAATCGGACTCCTCCAGTCAGGGAACCGATTCGGTGGTGACAACCGAATCCGTAGCCGACTCCACCCCACCGGAGACCGCAGCACCGACAACGGTGGCACCGACAACAACGTCGACGCCGACCACCACGGCACCGACCACGACTGTCGCCGCTGCGCCGACGACTGCACCTACGTGTGTGGCGGACGGTGACGCGGACCCGAAGCTCTCGGCTGACACCCTGACGATCTCGCCGCTCTTCGGCACCGATATCGCGGCAGCGGCCGCCTCATGCACCGAGACGATCACCATCCGTTTCGGTGGCAAACTCGAAGATCCGACTGGCTTTCCCGGGTGGGACGTGCAGTACGTGGACGACCCGGCGCCCACCGTTGGTGCAGCGGTTCTGCGCATCACAGTTGGAGCGATGATGCCGAACACGGCCGGCGAGGGATACACCGGCCCGACTGAGATCTTGCCGACCGGCACGGCTCACATCTTGAAGATGACCCAAACGGCGAATGCCGATGGATCGTCGACGTGGGCCGTCGAACTCGACGCCGTCTATCCGTTCGACGTGGTTGCCCCGGACGGGCCGGCGCGCATCGTCATCGCACTGCAGACTGGCGCGTAGCACAGCCCTACGACGGCTCAGGTGGCGACAGGACCACTCGAGCCGAGGGCTTCGTCGTTGCTCGTGATCGCGGCGCGGGCGAGGGCCACGACGCGTCCGACGATGCCGTCGGGACCGTCCCAGTACTGACCTTCCGACACATCGAAGTGCAGCACTGCCAGATTCGGGTCGTCCGGGCCGTCGAACCACACCCCGGCCGGCTTGGACCAGAGGCGGGCAGCCTCTGCCGTGTCCTGCGAAATGATGGCAGTGCCGTTCAAGGACAGGTACAACGAGTGCGCATCGTTCGCCACCGTCAGGTGGACGAGCGCCCCGCTCGCCGCGATCGACGTCACCCAATCAGCGTTGCGCGCCACGAGGAAGGACAGTCGAGATCCGATGGTGTCGGCGACCGTGACGGGTCGCGACGAGTGGTCGCGACCGACCATGGTGTTGACCATCGCGATGCACATACCCGAGGGCATCAGGTCCTCCAGTGCCTTCGGCGTGGCGTCTGCGTCGTGGTGCGCTGGAGCGGTCGTCATGTCACTGCCTCCGTGAGTCGTTGTTTCAGTGGTGACTCGGTACCCAACGCGACAGCGCCGCAAACCATTCGGGTGTCAGGTGTGCGGCAGGTTGTACGTGGCTCGACTGTCGGCGGGGACGAGGTCGAGATATTCGTCGGGCTTGCCGGCGATCACTTTGCTGACGAACCAACAGGCCGGCGCGACGTCGAGGTGGCGTTCGCGAGCGTCGGCAAGTGCGAATTCGACCAACTGACGCGCAAGTCCTTTGCCCTCGTTGCCCGGCAGCGTCTCGGTGTGCGGGAACGTGATCAGATCCCCGTCGATCGTGTACTCGACGAAGCCGGCCAGGTGGTCGTCATCGGTGATCTCATAGCGGTGCTGGGCGGGATTGTCGCGAACGGTGGCCATGACCTCGACACTACCGAGAATGTCCACCTGGCCGATCTGTGGGAGATGCGTCACAATGGCCATCCGCACGCAGAGGAGCATCGCAAATGACGCAGCATCCAACCACCGGATTCGATCTTGCCGAAACTGATCGACTGTTGACCACCACCAAGCAGGTGCGTCAACGGCTCGACCTGACTCGCCCGGTTCCGCACGACGAATTGCTCGAGTGCATCGAACTGGCCGGCCACGCCCCCATGGGCGGCAATCTCGAACGCAACAAGTGGATGATCATCGACGATCCCGCGTTGAAGGCCGCGATCTCGGTGCCCTTCGCTGCGGTAGGTCGCCCGTATCTCGCGGGCAACGCAGAAGTGCGCGGCGACGACCGCAGCCAGCGCGTCATGGCATCTGCGAACTTTCTCGTCGACCACCTGGCAGAGGTGCCGGCGCTCGTGCTGTCGATGCGACTCGACCGGCCGCCGATGAACCAGTCGCAGGGACAGGTGGCCGCGTACTACGGCTCGGTCCTCCCGGGCGTGTGGAGCTTCCAACTCGCAGCGCGCGCCCGCGGCATCGGCTCGGCGTGGACGACCTTCCACCTCGAGCACGAGGCCGAGGTTGCCGAACTGCTCGGCATTCCACCCACCGTCACGCAGGTCTGCCTGCTGGCTGTCGGCTATTTCACCGGCGACACGTTTGCGCCCGCACCCCGGCGCCCCGCCGAAGAAGTCACCTTCCTCAACTCCTGGAAGAACCCCGTTCGCTGACTGCGAGCGGGCTCGTGTCGCGGGCCTACCTCGGTGTGACCTGGTCAGGGCCGCGACACGAAGGGCTTCGATCCACTGCGATGCTGTCAGGATGTCGAACCCTGCCCACTCCGTGGCCGAATCGCAGATCATCAGGCTCATCGGTGTCTACGACGCCGATGGCTCGTTGCGCGGTGAATTGGCCTACTGGGTCAGCGCTCGATTGGGCCGCGCCCACTGTTCGCTGTGCGACATCACGCACGGGTTGGTTCGGGAACGGTCGGGGTGGAAGGAATGTCGCGCTGGTCTTCCAGTCCCGTTCGACACCTACCATCGCGATGACCAGCCCGACACGATTCGTACCGCGCTCGTAGGCATCGCCCCCGCGGTCGTCGCTGAGACGGCCAGCGGGGTCGTCCTGCTCCTCGGGCCCGACGGCCTCGAAGCGTGCGCGGGCTCGGCCGAGCGACTGGTTTCGGCCATCGAGACCGCTGCTGCTGCAGCCGGGCTCGAGTGGTCAGCGTGAGCGAATGGCCTGACTAGCTTCGCCGCAACTCGCGCAGATTGGCCACCAGGAATGCCCCGGCAGCGGCCACCAAGATCCAGACCATGAGCGTGCGCCAACTGGCCAAGAACCCAAGGACGAGTAGCCAGCCTCCAGCGACGATCACGACACCGACCAATACGCGGATGACGTACGACTGGAAGCGTCCACGTGTGAGGGCCTCGATGCCCAGGACGACCACAAGGCCAGCAACCGCGCTGCCCGCCAGCGATGGGCCTTCGGATCGAACGAGGATGGCGAGGAAACCGAGCAGCAGCGGCGTGCTGATCGTCGCCCAGATTCGCAGTAGGTAGCGCCGATCGCGAGCTTCGGCAGGAACCGGTACGACGCGATGTCGTAGGTGGGCATGCGGGTGACGTGGTGGTGGCGTGACGTCGAGTGCCGCGTGGAGGCGACGGCGTTCGTCAGCGCCGACTGTCGCTCGCGCCCCGAGCGCGAGTAGATCAGCCTGCAGTTCGAAAAACGAACTCTCATCGGTGATCGATCCCGCGCGAAGACGCCGCCGCTTGTCGTCGCGTTCGGCTTCGATCTGCGCCAACTCGTTTTCGATGTCGTGGAGTCGAGTCGTGACGGCTTCCCGCAGGTGCTCGGGGTCGGGGCTGACCGCGTCCAGCGCCGCCCAGCCCACCGGGTCGGACCACGACGTTCGCACGGAACCGTCGCGCTCGTAGCGCGGGCCGGCGGGGCCGCGCTCACCACCGAATACGTCGTTGGTGTCGTCGCCCCACAGCCCGGTGTAGTCGCGGACCCACGGCGTCTCATCGTCGATCACGACCTGCCGGCAGGGCGTCTGAGTGCCGGGCCCGATTGCCACACCGTCGCCGCGGGCGTACTCCACGTATGGCACCCCGACGCTGGAGCGGTCGTCGGGGCCGCTGGTCCAGGGTTGCAGGAAGCGCGAGACGGCACCGATGATTCTGCGTACGCGATGTAGCCGTTCGGAGCGCACGCTGATCAGGTACTCGCCGGCCAGCGCGGCTCCGGCATGTGAACCGAGACCCGCGTGCACAACGGGGTGCTCGCCGACGAAGGTGATGTCCGGGTCGTCCCAGCGTCGCCGAAGGTCGGCGCCGACCTCGTCGTGTGCCGAGAACGCGACCCACTTGGGTGTCGGTTCGCTGTCGCCGGTCAAATAGATCGTGACCTGCTCCCAGTCGCCCTCGTGATCGTTGACGCCGTAGGCGCGCGACCGCCAGTCGTTGAAGAAGAAGAAGTACCAGTACTGCAACACGGTGTACCCGGCGCTGTACGTCACCCGGCCGTAGTAGGGGTGGTCGCCATGGTCGCTGCGGTCACGATCGAGCACCGCAGCGGCAGCCTCTGCACCTCGCGGCGTGCGACCGCGAGCCAACAGCGAGGCTCGAGCTGCCGCATCGACCAGACGTGTCACGACGCCCACCCGACCGAGCCGAGTTTCGGCGCGAAACCGTGGGCGATCTTGGCGATGCTTCCAGCGCAGCGACTGCCGCCATGTCGCAGGTGCCGTCACGAGGCGTAGGTAGTGACGCGCAACCGCTCCGTGGGTCAGCTCGACCAATCGATCGAGGTCGAGTTCGCCTGCTACCGCGACCTGCGTGGCGCGCCCAGGACCCGTTCGCTCCCACAGCTCAGAGGCACTGGCAAACGCCTCGACCGACGCGGGGAGGAAGTACTCGCCCTGGTTGAACCGGACGACCGGCTCGAACCGTGCGAGCAGACGACACGCCGACAGTCCACCAACTCCTGCTGATGCAGTTTCGTCAGCTGCCACCAACTGAACCTAACAACTCCGCGCGGACATCGGTCTACGCTCGCGGCATGCCCGCTGCAAAGATCAGCCGTCCATGAACGACCTGGCCGACACGTACCGGCGAGACGGGGTCATCAGCGTTCGGGTGGTGAGCGAAGCCGATGCCGTCCGTCATCGCGCTGCGCTGGAGCGTGGTGAAGAACAGCTCGGCGCGTTGCACTACATCGACAAGGTCCACACCGTCATGACGTCACCGTTCGAATTGGCGACGCACCCGGCCGTGCTCGATGTGGTCGAGTCACTCATCGGCCCTGACATCCTTCTCTACAACAGCACCTACATCATCAAGGAACCGGGCTCTGACGCGTTCGTCGCGTGGCACCAGGACCTCACCTACTGGGGACTCGAGGACCCCGAAGCGCAAGTGTCGATGTGGCTGGCGCTCTCCCCGGTAACGGTCGAGTCGGGCTGCATGTCGATGATCCTCGGTAGCCACACCTCGGGAGCGGTGGTCCACGTCAAGGATGCCACCGACGCCAACGTGCTGTTGATGGGCCAACGCATCGAGTCGGTCGACCCATCCGACGCGATCCCGTATCCACTCGCTCCCGGCGAGGCGTCATTCCACCACGGCTGGACCGTGCACGCATCGGCGCCCAACACGTCCACCGACCGTCGGATCGGGCTCAACGTGCAGTACCTCGCGCCGCGCAGTCGCCACGTCGATGGCGACTCCAGGACGGCTGTGCTCGTGCGCGGCACCGACGCCTACGGCCACTTCGGCGTGGATGTTCCACCCGAGTCCGACTTCGAGCCACAAGCGGTCAGCAGGTGGCGGGCGCTCGACGCCGCCATGAAGGCCGGCTTTCGAGGCGATCACACCTCGACGTGACCGCCGGCGTGTGACAGGACCGCGACGAGAAAGTTGGAGTCGACGGTCAGTGGTCGCAGATCCCACGACGCGAGCGACAGGTCCGAGACCAGCCCGACCGATTCGACATCGTCGAAGAACTCGCTGAAGGTGTAGCCGCGGTCGGCGCCGAACCCGGTGACGATGCGACCGTTGGGGTGCAGGTGCTTGGCCATGTTGGCGAGCACGGGCCGACGCGTATCCGGGTCGAGAAAGGTGAGCACGTTGCCCGCACAGATCACGACGTCGAACGGCTCGGTAATGCCCTTGTCGGCGAGATCGAACTCGGCAAGGTCGCCGACGACCCAGGTGGGACCCGGCTGATCCTGTTCGGCGGCGTCGATGAGAATCGGGTCGATGTCGACGCCGACGACGACGTGCCCGAGGTGGCCCAGGTGCCCGCCGACGCGGCCGGGGCCACAGCCGGCGTCGAGGATCCTCGAATTGCGGGGCACCATCGCGTCGACGAAGCGTGCCTCACCGTCGAGATCGTCGCCATTGGCAGCCATTGCACGAAATCGTTCGATGTACCACGCAGAATGCCCGGGGTTGTTCTCTGTCAACTCGATCCATCGGTTGCGTGCCATCTCTCGAACGCTACCCACGGGCAGCTGGCGGGTGGGTCGGCGAGACGAGGCCCAGCCGCGATTGGGACCTTCGGCCCTAGTCCCTCCGCGGTGTATCGCCGATCCTCGTGGGATGTCGACGATTCAGGCAGAGCCAAAAGTTGGGGATCGCGCGGGCTGGCGCGCAGTGGCGATGCCCACCGAGCACGGTGGTTGGGGGTTGACGCTGGAGCCCGTGCTGCTCGGTCTGATCGTGGCCTGGTCCGGTGCCGGTGTCGCACTGGGGATCGCCGCCTTCGCCGCATTCCTGCTGCGTACCCCCGCCAAGCTGGTCGCGGTGGACCTTCGCCGCGACCGATGGCTGGACCGTTCGCGCCTCGCACTGCGCATTGCGATCATCGAGGCGCTGGTACTGGCGGCTGCGGTGGCGACTGTGATGGCCCTCGCGGGCTGGCGCTGGCTGCTCCCCGTGCTGGTCGCCGGGCCGTTGGTGGCGATCGAGCTGTCGTTCGACATTCGCAGCCGTGGTCGCCGGCTGGTTCCCGAGCTGTGCGGTTCGGTGGGCATCTCCGCCGTCGCCGCTTCCATCGCGCTCGCCGCGGGCCGCTCGATGGGTCTTGCAATCGGTCTCTGGCTGGTGTTGGCCGCCCGCGCCATCAGCGCCATTCCCTTCGTCCGAGTGCAGATCTTCCGCCTGCGTCGCGGTCAGGGGCCCGTGTGGCAGAGCGATCTTGCCCAGGTGGTGGCGCTCGTGATTGCAGTGGTGGCCGTCGTGGTCGACCGGCGCTTGGTCGCCGGTGCCGCGGGGGTTCTGCTGTTGACACTCGCGCAGTCGGTGTGGGTGCGTCTGGCGCCGATTCCGGCCAAGCGAGTCGGTATGCGACAGATGTTCATCGGCTTCGCGCTGGTCGCCGTGACGGCTACCGGCGTGCTGTGGTGACAAGAACCGGTTCGTGGGGGAGCATTGTCGTATCCGTCACCTTGCGAAGTGGCGATTCTATTTATACAGTGAACGATGGAGATAATACCTGGCTCCGAACTGGAGGAAACGACCATGCAGACGTCACTTCACGTAGATGGGGCAAACTGCCCGAACTGCTTCAACGAGACACTCGACGCGCTCGCCACTGTCGACGGCGTACTGTCGGTCCACGGCTCGCTCGACGGCCCTTGTATCGAGATCGAGCATGAGGGCGCCGACATGGACGTGGTTGCCGCCACCATCCGCAACCGTCTTCACGGCATCGCGATGTACTCCAACGAGGTTCGAATGGTGCCGCTGGAGTTCGCCGAGCTCCAGGTCTGCGTGCACCATCACCCCGAAGCGCACGCCGCCCGGGCCATGGGTCCGTCCGACCACCACGACTCCAACCACCACGACTCCAACCACCACGACTCCAACACGCACGACTCCAACCAGAAAGACTCCAACATGCACGACTCCAACATGCACGACTCCAACATGCACGAGATCGTGCCGTCGATGACGCTCGGTGAGATCATCACGCTGCACCCCGCGCTCGCAGTTGATCTCGAGAAGCGTGGTCTCGACTACTGCTGTCATGGCGCTCGCACGCTTGCAGCGGCAGCGACCGAGGCTGGGCTCGACCCCCAGACCGTGGCCGATGAGCTCTCCGCCGCACGTATCGACGAACCCCCTGCGGCGTGGGTGTCGCTCGGTGTAGCCGAACTGGTCGATCACATCCAAGACGTGCATCACGGGTACCTGTGGGAGGCACTCCCGCGAATCAGCGCGCTGGTCGACAAGATCGTCAGTGTCCACGGCGATCGCCACCCGGAGCTCGCCGAGGTGCAGCGCCTCTACAACGAGGTCCGTGCCGATTTCGAGCCACACCTCCTCACCGAAGAGCAGGTCGTGTTCCCGCTGATCCGCCGGTTCGCCGTCGACCCCTCGCACGCCGACGCACCGGCGATCGCCGAGCAGATCGTCGTGTTGGCTGCCGAGCACGAGACGGTTGGTGAGCTGCTCGAGGACTTGAACCGGGTCACAGGCGGCTACCAGACCCCCGCCGACGGCTGCGCCACGTACAACGCCTGCTACCTGGCCCTGGCCGAACTGGAAGCCGACACACACCTGCACATCCACAAGGAGAGCAACGTGCTGTTCCCCGCGGTGCAGGTTCCTGCCGGCCTCTCGACCAGTTCGGCGCAGTAGCAGCGGCCGCTGCAGCCGCGCTGGCGAGGGTCAGGACCGCAGTGCTGACAGCGTGATGCCGACAGGGATGCTGGCGAGCAGCAGGATCAGCAGCATCCGATAGGCCAGTAGCAACTGCGGGCGGCTGCTGCCCGACCCTTTGGTGGCGATGACCGACATGACCAGCGCTGCCACCAGTGGGGCGCTGGCGATGCCAACGACAACGGTGTTGTTCAGCAACGAGCCGACGATGGTCGCGACGCAGGCCACGTTCCACAGCGCGCATTGGACAGCGGTGAAGCGGAGTGCGGTGGGCGCTGGGCTGAGGTGGGCTTGGCTGGCGCCGACCCCGATCTGGGCGACACCTGCAACGAGTACGAGGAAGGCCGCGACCCACGAGCCACGATCCCAGTCGGTAGGGCCGGTGATGGCCGCGACAAGACCCCCGGCCACGATCGATACGCCGCCGGCGACCAGGAGCGGCGATGCCGCCCTCCAGCGCCGGGTGACGTCTGAGAGCGGGTGCGACGAGGTGGGTCGATCGTCCATTCTCAGAGCATGCCGAGTTGAAGGCGTGCTGCCTCGGACATTCGGCCGATGTTCCACTGCGGCGCCCAGACCAACGTGACGTCGACCTCGTCGACACCAGGAATCATCTCGACGGCGCGGATGGCGTCGGCGCGCAACACGTCACCCATGCCGCAGCCCGGGGCGGTCATCGTCATGTCGATTTCGATTCGCCGGGTTCCATCCTGTTGGGGCACCTCGTCGCATCGGTACACCAGCCCGAGCTCGATGATGCTCACCGGGATCTCCGGGTCGTACACGCTCTGCAGCGCATCGATGACGTGGCTCATCTCGAACTCGCCATTCGTCGCCACGGTCTCGGTTGTCGTCGGCTCCAGCCCGAGTGCGTCGGCGTCGGCACCGTCGATGCGGAGCAGGGAGCCCATCTCGGTGCGCACGGTGATGCTGCCGCCGAGCCGTTGCACCACCTCCACATGGCCGCCGGCGTCGAGGAGCACGGTTTCTCCGTACGGCACAGAGGTGGCCGTACATGCACGGGTGAGCTCGATGGGATCCCAACGGCTCATGAGGGGTTCCTCGCGGTGGTTCCGGCAATGATCGTGTCGACGACGGCGGTGACGTGTTCGCGTAGCAAGGGCTGCTCGATGGCGTCGACGATGTCACGTATGAACGCTTCGATGAGCATGGTTCGTGCATCTGCCACGGCGATGCCACGGCTGCGCAAATAGAACAGTGCGTCATCGTCGAGGCGTCCGACAGTCGCGCCGTGGGTGCAGCGCACATCGTCGGCCAGGATGTTCAGCCAGGGGCGTGTGTCGGCCTCCGCGTTCGGATCGAGCACCAGGTTCCGGTTGGACTGATGAGCGTCCGTGGCAACGGTCCCCGGTCGCACGATGATCGCACCGCTGAACGAACCGCGTCCGTGATCGTCGACGACGCCGACGAAGCGCTGGTTGCTGTTGCAGTGCGATGCCGCGTGATCGACGGTGACTGTCGTGTCGTGACGCTGGCGTCGACCCGTGATGTTGGCGCCGGTGAGCTCGGTCGTGGCATCGGGAGCGTCGAGTTGCACTGTGATTGCATTGCGCCCGATATCGGCGCCGACAGTGATCGAGCAATGCCGCAGACGAGAACCTGTTCCCTGCTCGATACGGGTGTCGCCGATGTGCAGCGCAGTCGATGACTCGACCTGGACACGACACTGGTCGAGTTCGGCACCTTCGCCGATGCTGATGGCGGTGGAGGCATCGGTCACGGTCGATCCGTCCAGCCCGCAATAGGTCTCGATGACGGCGGCACGACTGTTGCGACCCAGTTCGATGATGGTGTGCGGATGTGCGATCACGCCATCGGGAGAACCGTCGGCGGGGGCGGCGACGTGGACCACGTGTACGGGAATGTCGCAGCGGACACCGTCACCAGCAGCGACGAACGCAACGTCATCACGATCGCCGGCGACGAGACCGGCGGGAAGCTCGTCGAGCCGGGACAGTTCTGCGGCGAAGAACCCGTTGACGAAAACCAGACGGGGCCCGTCGTACTGACCGGCGAGGCGGTTCACGTCGGCGAGTGACACCTGCGCGCCCGAGCGTTCGGCGGGGGTCGCCGCGTCGCTACGAGCGTTGACCTCTTCCACGGGCGTGTAGAGCCATGCTTCCTTGGGCGACGTCACGGTGTCGACGAATGCACTGCTGGTGTTCATGCCGGCACGGTGACCTTGGAGGCGCCGTAACCGTCGGCTTCCAACTCGTACGCCAACTCGTGACCACCGGAGCGAACGATGCGCCCGGCGTCCAACACATGCACGCGGTCGGGCTGCACGTCTTCGAGCAGGCGCGGATGGTGCGTGATGATGAGCATGGATCGCTCGGGGCTGCGCAGGCGCTCGATGCCTTTTGCAACCACACGGAGGGCATCGATGTCGAGCCCGGAGTCGGTCTCGTCGAGGATCGCCAAGCGTGGCTCCAGCATCGACATCTGCAGGATCTCGTTGCGCTTCTTCTCGCCACCGGAGAACCCGGCGTTGACGGAGCGGCTGAGGAACGCCGGGTCCATCTCGAGTCGGGCCATGTGTTCCTTGGCGACGCCCAGGAACTCGATGGGCGTGAGGTCGGGTAGGCCGCGCGCGCTGCGCACAGCGTTGACGGCAGCGCGCAGGAAGTACATGTTGCCGACGCCCGGGATCTCGACAGGGTGCTGGAACGCCAGGAAGACGCCAGCAGCCGCCCGGTCCTCGGGGGCCATCGGCAGCAGGTCGACACCGTCGAAGGTGACGGTACCGGTGACTTCGTAGCCCTCGCGACCGGAAAGCACATTGGACAGCGTGGTCTTGCCCGAGCCGTTGGGGCCCATGATCGCATGCACTTCGCCGGTGGGAATGTCGAGGTCGAGACCGTTGAGGATCTGGCGACCGGCGACGGAGGCGTGGAGGTTCGCGATGTGCAACATCACCCCACCGCCCCTTCCAGGCTGACCCGCATCAGCGCTTGGGCCTCGACGGCGTACTCCATTGGCAACTCGTCGAACACTTCTCGACAGAACCCGTTGACGATCATGGTGGATGCGTCCTCCTCGGTGAGACCGCGTTGGCGGCAATAGAACAATTGGTCGTCGCTGATCCGCGACGTGGACGCCTCGTGCTCGACCTGGGCGGTGTCGTTCTTGACCTCCACGTAGGGGAAGGTGTGTGCCCCGCACTCGGGCCCGATGAGCAGTGAGTCGCAGCGAGTGTGGTTGCGGGCCCCGGTGGCCGAGCGCAGGATCTTCACCAGCCCGCGGTACGTGTTTTGTGCCTTGCCGGCCGAGATGCCCTTGGAGAGGATCGTGCTGCGCGTGTTGCGCCCGATGTGGATCATCTTGGTGCCGGTGTCGGCCTGCTGGTGATTGGTGGTGACCGCCACCGAATAGAACTCACCGACCGAGTCGTCGCCCTGCAGGATCACGCTCGGGTACTTCCAGGTGATTGCCGAGCCGGTCTCCACCTGCGTCCAGGAGATCTTCGACCGTGCGCCGGCGCAGCGGCCGCGCTTGGTGACGAAGTTGTAGATACCGCCCTTGCCGTCCGCGTCACCGGGGTACCAGTTCTGCACCGTCGAGTACTTGATGGTTGCGTCGTCGAGCGCGATCAGTTCGACCACTGCGGCATGCAACTGGTTCTCGTCACGCATGGGGGCCGTGCAGCCCTCGAGGTAGCTGACGCTCGACCCTTCCTCGGCCACGATCAGGGTGCGTTCGAACTGGCCGGTCTGTGCGGCGTTGATGCGGAAGTATGTGGACAGCTCCATCGGGCACTGCACACCCGCAGGGATGAAGCAGAACGAACCGTCGGAGAACACGGCCGAGTTGAGGGCGGCGAAGAAGTTGTCGCGGTAGCCGACCACCGACCCGAGGTACTTGCGGACGAGCTCAGGGTGCTCGCGCACCGCTTCGGAGAACGAGCAGAAGATCACACCGACTTCGGCGAGGGCTGCCTTGAACGTGGTGGCCACCGACACCGAGTCCAAGATGGCGTCGACCGCCACCCCCGAGAGGCGTTTCTGCTCGGCGATGGAGATGCCCAGCTTGTCGAACGTCGCCCGGATCTCGGGGTCGACCTCGTCGAGACTGTTCAGCTTGGGGGCGGCTTTGGGAGCGGCCCAGTAGTGCATGTCCTGGTAGTCGATGGTCGGGTAGTGCAGGTTCGGCCACGTCGGCTCCTGCAGCGTGAGGAAGTGTCGAAATGCACCGAGCCGCCACTCGAGTAGCCACTCCGGCTCATCCTTCTTGGACGAGATCAGCCGCACCACGTCCTCGTTGAGACCCTTGGGCGAATAGTCGGTGTCGAGATCGCTGTGGAAACCGAATGCGTATTCTCTGTCGACGAGTGCTTCGATGACGTCAGACACTTGGCTGTCTCCCTCTGCTGCTTCGCACTGCTTCTTCGCAGCTGTTGTTAGGACGCTATTTAATCACAGTGTATGCTAGAAGTATTCGAGAGTCGTTGTTCGGAGGAACACAATGCGAGACACCCCCCGGCCCGCACCCACGCGTGACCTGGACACAGACGGCGAGATCGACGAGATGGTCCGCCGTTTCTATGCCGACGTCACGCAGGACGATCTGCTCGGGCCGATGTTCAACGAGGTGGCACGAGTGGACTGGTCCGAGCACCTCCCGAAACTGGCGTCGTTCTGGCGTCGGGCGCTGCTCGGCGAGCCGGGTTACCAGGGCAACCCGTTCCGTGCCCACGCGCTCGTCCACGCCCAGCGGGCGTTCACGCCGGCCCACTTCGAGCGTTGGCTGGCACTGTTCCACGAGACGCTGGAGCTCGGCTGGGTCGGCCCGTACGCGCAGCGCGCCGCTGACCTCGCCGACAACGTCGCTCGCGTCCACGGTCATCAACTGCTCGGGCGCAACATCGCCCTCGGTGTGAGCATCGCGAACTGAGCGGCGCGGCGATGAATCAGTCTGCCCCGCTGGACGTTGGCAGTGGCGCACCTGGGCGCATCGCCGCAGTGCATGCGCAGACCCGACCTGGTTTGTTGGTCGCGGTCGCGTTCACCGTGGTCGCACTCGTCCTTGCGGTGGTCGGTCTCGGCACTGGCTGGTGGTTGCCGTTGCACGTGTTCGTGGTCGGCGGGTTACTGGGGGCGATCGCGGCAACCACTCAGATGCTTGCGGTCACCTGGTCCACCGCGCCGGCACCGCGGCCGGTCGTGGCCGCGGTGCAGCGTTGGGCGCTGGCCGCGGGCGCGGCCGCGCTCGTGATCGGGCGCGAGACCGAACGGACGTGGTTGTTCGTCGCAGGCGGCATCACCGTGGTCGTCGCCATGCTCGGGCTGGCGGTGATCTTGATCCAGGTTCGTCAGCGCGCTGTCACCGACAGGTTCGCACCCGCGATCGAGTCGTACGTTGCCGCCGTGGTCATCGGGTCCATCGGTATGTCCATCGGGATACTGCTGGGCACCGGTCACGTCGGAACCCGCATTGCCGAGTTCCGCGCCACCCATCTCATTCTCAACGTGTTCGGCCTGGTCGGCCTGATCATCGCCGGCACGTTGCCGTACTTCGCCGCCACGCAGGTGCGCAGCAAGATGTCGCCACGAGCGACCCCGACAGCACTACGCGCCATGCTTTTCGGCCTGGTCACGGCCACTGCTGTCGCTGCGACCGGCGCATTTCTCGACCGCCCCGGCGTCAGTGCGGTGGGCCTGTTCGCCTATGTCGTGGGCCTTTTGTCGATCGCCGCGATGCTGCCCGTGTACTCGCGTAAGCGGCTGAAGTGGGCGGGGCCGCGTCTGTTGCAGTTGATGGCCGGGATCCTGTGGTGGGCAGCCATGGCCGCGGGACTTGCCGTCGTTGGTCGACACGGCACGGACGACAGTCGAGTTCTTCAGGCGCTCGTGGTCGGCGGTTTCGCCCAGATCTTCGTCGCCTCACTGGCCTACCTCGGTCCGGTCCTGCGTGGCGGTGGTCACCAACGCCTCACGGCTGGCTTCGCGCTCACCCGCTCGTGGGTGTCGCTCGTTGCGGGCAACGTGGCGCCCGTGGCCGCTCTTGTCGGCAGCCGGCCGCTCCTGGCCGTTGCGCTCGGCGTCTGGATGATCGACATCGTCGCTCGTTCGGCTGTGCTGCTCGCAGGAATCAGGGGCGCTGCCCAGGGGTGATGCGGTGCTCAGTACCGGTCGTCGAGGAGGTGGGCGTAGCACGGGGCCTCGCCACCCTGGTCGTCATGATCGGCCGCCGGGCGCGGCGGTGCAGCTTCCTCGGCCAGTCGTGCCAGCCGGCTGAGTGCCCCGAGACCCCTCGACACATACCCGTCGGGGAACACCACTGTGGGAACGATCGGCTTCGCCAGGCCGAGCCACTCGCCCTGCCACTTCGCGGCGGTCGACGCATCGCTTTCCTTCGCACCGAGTTGGGCCAGAGCGAACCTGTCGAGGTCGGCGTCTTCGCACCAGTAGGCGTCGAAAAGCCGTGCCCGTAGCGCGGGGCGTTCAGCGATAGCGGTGCCTGCATAGGCGGCTGTGGCCAGCTTGGTGTTGGCCTGGACGGTGGGCCGCGTGAGTCGGTCTGACTCGCCGCTGGTGAGCAGACCGCGAATCTGTTCGATCTCGCTTTGGAGCTCGTCGAGCAACTCGCCGGTCACCTTGTTGCCGGATGGTGGAATGTCCGGGGCATGCTCTACGGCTCGCCAGTCGACATGTGCGATGCCGCGGCGCTCGAGGTCACGGACACGACTGCTCGCGAGTGCGCTGAACGGACAGTTGAAGTCGCCGTACACGATGAGCTCGATGGGTTGGTCGTCCGACACGGCACTCCTCCTTTTGTCTAGCAAGTAATAGAACTATAGACCGCTGCACGTGGCAGGATGGCAGTACTGTTCGCTCGTTCGCGAGCGAGCTAGGGAGAACTTGAGGATCGCAGATGACAACCTTCCTACTGCCGTCGGAACCGATCGACTCGATCGACGCCTATCTCGCAACCGGTGTCGGCGGCCTCGGAATCCGGCGTGCCCACGAACTCGGCCCTACCGCCACGATCGAACTGGTGAAACGGGCGGGCCTTCGCGGTCGAGGTGGCGGTGGCTTCCCGACCGGTCAGAAGTGGGCGGGCATCGCCACTCAGACCGGCAGCGCCCACTATCTGGTCTGCAACGGCGCCGAGGGTGAGCCGGGCACGTTCAAGGATCGGGCGCTGCTGCGCGCAAACCCGTATCAACTCGTCGAGGGGGTCGCGATTGCTGCGTTCGCGGTGGGTGCCATCGAAGCGTTCATCTGCCTCAAGGCCAGCTTCGTGCGCGAGATCGAGGCGCTGACCCGCGCCGTGCAGGAGTTCCAGTCAGCGGAGCTGTGTGCCGACTGCAAGGTCACCATCGTTGCCGGTCCGGAGGAGTATCTGTTCGGCGAGGAAAAGGCGATGCTCGAGGTCATCGAGGGCAACGAACCCCTGCCGCGCTGGCTGCCGCCGCACATTCACGGTCTGTTCGCCACGGCGCCGCAGCTCGGCTGGCAGCCCCACTCCGCCGAGCCCGGTGCCCCGCGTGGCGCGTCCGGTTCGAACCCGACACTGGTCAACAACGTCGAGACGCTCTCCAACGTCCCGCACATTCTGGTCCGCGGCGCCGATTGGTTCCGCTCCATGGGCACTGCCGAGTCGCCAGGAACGATCGTCACCACCGTCGTGGGCGATGTCATCGCTCCTGATGTCGGCGAGGTCGAGATGGGCACCCCGTTGCGAGCGGTGATCGATGCCGTCGGTAGCGGGCTGGCCCCGGGGCGCACGGTGAAGGCGGTGTTCTCCGGCGTGGCCAATGCGGTTGTGACTGCCGACCACCTCGACGTGCCGGTGAGTTTCGAAGGCTTCGCTGCCATTGGCAGCGGCATGGGTTCTGCAGGGTTCATCGTGTACGACGACACCACCTGCATGGTCGACACCGCGTATCGATTCTCACGATTCCTGTCGGTCGAGTCGTGCGGCCAGTGCCCACCCTGCAAGCTCGGTTCGAGCGCGATCACCGAACACCTCGAACGCATCGAACTCGGTGAGGGCAATGCCGGCGATCTCGATGCGATCACTGGCTGGTTGAGTCACGTCACCGACGGCAACCGCTGCTACCTCGCCGTCGAAGAACAGATCATGGTCACCAGCATCCTGCGTGCCTTCCCCGGCGAGTTCACCGAGCACATCGATCTGGCCAGTTGTCCGCGCCCCCGACGCCTGCCGATACCGAAGCTGGTCGACCTCGCCGACGGTCGTGCCACCTACGACGAATCGTTCTGGCGTAAACGGCCCGATTGGACCTACGCCGACGACGATCACGCCGACGACGATCACCTCGATGACGATCACCTCGATGACGATCAGACCAGGGACCGCTGACGATGACCACCTCATCGGCAGCCGGCCCCACCATTTCGACACCACTGACCACGCTGCTCGGCATCCGTCACCCGGTGCTGCTGGCGCCCATGGGCGACACGGCCGGGGGCCAGCTGGCGGCCGCCGTCTCCGCGGCGGGCGGCCTGGGTCTCATCGGCGGTGGGTACGCCGATCCGCAGTGGTTGGCCACCGAGCTCGCCGCTGCCGGCGATGCTCGCGTCGGCGTCGGCTTCATCACGTTCGCACTCGACCGCCGGCCGGACTCACTACGCCTGGCGCTCGACACACACCCAGTTGCTGTGCAGCTGTCGTTCGGCGATCCGCGTCGATACGCCGACGACATCCATGCCGCTGGAGCCCTGCTCATCTGCCAGGTGCAATCACCCGAGGAGATCGAGCTGGCGGTCGCCGCCGGCGCCGATGTCATCATCGCCCAAGGTCAGGACGCGGGCGGTCATGGCCGTCCAGATCGTGGCACGATCGGGCTGATCCCGTCTGTGGTCGATGCTGTCGCGCCGTTGCCGGTGGTGGCCGCCGGCGGCATCGCCGACGGTCGCGGTCTCGCCGCGGCTCTCATGTTGGGTGCCTCCGGGGTCACCATGGGTACCCGCTTTCTCGCCTCCACCGCTGCTCGATCCAGCCCGGCCGAAGCAGCGGCCCTGGTAGCCGGTCGGGCATCTGACACCGTGAGGACTGACGTTTTCGACATCGTTCGCGGTCCCCATTGGCCCGAGGGTCACGACGGTCGCGTGGTGGCCAACGAGTTCACGCAGCACTGGGCTGCCGACCCGGACGTTGCCGATGCTGAACGACGATTTCGTGCCTCCGCCGCCGATGACTACAGCGTGCGCCCGCTGTGGGCCGGCCAAGGGCTCGACATGATCACGAGTATCCAGTCACCCGCGGCGATCATGGCCGACATCATCAGCCAAGCTGTCGGGTGTATCAATGATGTGCGACGAAAGTTGGTGGAGTCATGAACGAACCTATGGACACGCTGTCGGACCGGATGCGACAGCTGCATGGTGCTGGATGGATCACGCAGCTCTCGGTCACCGACGCCGGTCTCAGTTGCGACAGCTGTGGCTGCTGGACCGCGCCCGAGGAGGCGGCGGTCGACGAGGTGTACCGCTTCGAAGGGATGAGCGACCCGGGTGACGAGTCGATCCTGTTCGCGTTGACGTTGCCGTGTGGTCATCGTGGCCAGCTCCCGGCGGCATACGGATCCGACACGATGCCCGACGTCATCGACGTCGTGAAGCGGCTGCGGCTGGCCCGCGACTGACCCTCAGGTCGGCGCGTTAGCCCAGCGCAGCTTTGAGTCGTGCGACGTGCTCGGCACGAACGAAGTACCAGGCCCACGTGCCGCGCTTCTCGCTCATCACGAGGCCGGCCTCACGCAGGATCTTCAAGTGGTGACTGACGGTTGGCTGCGACCGACCGGAGGGTTCCACGAGATCACAGACACAGGCCCCGCTGGCACCGCCCGCGGCGATCATCGACAACAGGTGCAATCGGATCGGGTCGGCCAGTGCGTGGAAGCCCTTGGAGAGTTCCGCTGCGTCGGCCACGTCGAAGTGATCGCTGCCCAGCGGCTCGCAGCACGCTGCTGATACGGCGGGCTCGAGTGAAAGTTTCTTCGTCATTTCAGTCTCCAACATATTGACAATCATCGATATATGCGTACACTGCGAATATCGACAATCGTCAATCTAGCTGATAGGAACTCTCCCATGTCACGAGTACAACTCGCCCTCAACGTGAACGACATCGACGCCGCGATCGACTTCTATTCGAAGCTGTTCGGCACCGAGCCGGCAAAGGTCCGGCCCGGCTACGCCAACTTCGCGATTGCCGAGCCGCCGCTGAAGCTGGTGCTCATCGAGAATCAGGGGCAGGGGGGCACGCTCAACCACCTCGGGGTCGAGGTCGAGAACACCGACATCGTGAACGAGGCCATTGTTCGCCTGCGCGGCGAAGGCCTCGTCACCGACGTCGAGGAGAACACCACCTGCTGCTACGCGGTGCAGGACAAGGTGTGGGTCCACGGGCCCGACGCCGAGCCGTGGGAGGTCTACACGGTGCTCGCCGATGCCGCGGTCTTCCATCCGGTGCCGGCAGCGTGTTGCTGACCACATGGAAGCAACTGACCACACGAGAGTGACCTCCGAGGCCGTCGTCGCACCGGGCAGACTCTCGACGCTCGACCGTCTGCTGCCGCTGTGGATCGGGATCGCGATGCTGTCCGGGCTGGTGCTCGGGCGGGCCTTCCCCGGCCTCGACGACACGTTGGATCGTATGAAGGTGGGGACGGTCAGCCTGCCGATCGCGCTCGGTCTGCTGCTGATGATGTATCCGGTCCTGGCGAAGGTGAAGTACACGCGCATCGGCCATGTCGTCACCGATCATCGCTCGCTGGGGCTGTCACTGGTGATGAACTGGCTGGTCGGCCCGGCCGTGATGTTCACTCTCGCATGGCTGATGCTGTCGGACCTGCCCGCATACCGCACGGGCCTGATCATCGTCGGCCTGGCCAGGTGCATCGCCATGGTGCTCATCTGGAACGACCTGGCCTGCGGCAACCGAGAGCTTGCCGCAGTGCTCGTCGCCATCAACTCGATCTTCCAGATCGTTGCGTTCTCCCTATTGGGCTGGTTCTACCTCGATGTGCTGCCAGGGTGGCTCGGCCTCGGCAGCGATGACATCGGTGTCACGGTCTGGGAGATCGCCAAGAGTGTGCTCGTCTTCCTCGGCGTTCCGCTCGTTGCCGGCTTCCTCACCCGGACGTTCGGTGAACGCGCTCGAGGGGTCGAGTGGTACGAGCAGCGCTTCATTCCGCGCATCGCACCCATTGCGCTGTACGGATTGCTGTTCACGATCGTCGTTCTGTTCGCCCTGCAAGGCGAAACGATCACCGACCGGCCACTCGACGTCGCCCGCATCGCGCTGCCGTTGCTCGTCTACTTCGCGGTGATGTGGTTCGGAACGTTCGCGCTCGGCCTGCGAATGGGGCTGCCGTACGACCGGAACGCGTCGATCGCGTTCACCGCTGCCGGCAACAACTTCGAGTTGGCGATCGCGGTGGCGATCAGCGTGTTCGGCGTCTCGTCCGGACAGGCGCTCGCCGGCGTCGTCGGCCCGCTGATCGAAGTGCCGGTGCTCGTTGGATTGGTGTACGTTTCCCTCGCTGCTCGTCGGCGCTACTATCCCGAACGTCGGACGTGAGCCCGTATACTTCCGCCAAGTGCTAGAAATAGTGCTGGTCAGTTGGATAGGGGCACGATGGTTGATCCACAGCGCGAACAGGAAGTGGTCCGTCGACCCGCGCTCGGTCGCGATCGACCGGCTCATCCGACGATGAAGGCAAATCTCCTGATGGCCGGTGTGGTGCTGCTGTTGATCCTTCTCGCAGTCTCCAGCACGGTTGGTGGTCGATGACCGGCCTGCAGCACCAGGCTCGGGCGCTCGGTGATCCGACGCGCCACGAGCTGTTCCGCTTCATCGTCGACGCCGGCCATCCGGTCGACGTCGCCCAGCTCACCGCACACCTCGGGCTCCATCACAACGCAATCCGCCAGCACCTCGCGAAGCTGGTCGATGCAGGGCTCGTGGTCGAGTCCACCGCGCCGCCGGCGGGTCGCGGTCGGCCACGTCTGCAGTACACCTTGAACCCGTCCGCCGACAGCCGCTGGGGCGTCACCGGCCCCTACGAGCGGTTGGCACTGCTCCTGACGGAGATCATCCGTACCGGCGACTCGGCGGTCGAGGTCGGTCGGCGAGCTGGGCGCCGGTCGACGGGGTTCGCGAGCAGCGGCGCCGACCCGGTGGATGCGTTGGTGGGCGCAATGGCGCGACACGGCTTCGAACCTGAAGCGAAACGAAGTGGGAATCAGGTCGACATCGTTCTTGGGGCGTGTCCGTTCGAGACCACTGCGCTGGTCGATCCCGAGACCGTCTGTGGTTTGCACCTCGGGCTGGCATACGGGGCCAGCGATGCCGTCGGCGGGCTCGTCGTCGATGAGCTGCTGACGCGCGACCCGCGTCGCGGTGCCTGCCGCCTGCGCTGCCACATCGAAACCTGAGCCCGGACGCATCATCGGGTCAGTGACCGCGCTTGTTGGCGGCGCGGTACACGAGCAAGGCGATGATCGAACCGACGATCGAGCCGATGATGCCCGAGGCTTGAAAGGCTCCATCGTTGGCATCGTTGCGGAACAGCACGTAGCCGAGGAAGCCGCCGACGAACGAGCCCACGATTCCTAACAGCAGGGTGGCGCCGACGCTCATCGCGTCGCGGCCGGGAACGAGTGCGCGGGCAACGAAGCCGCCGATGAGTCCTACGACGAGCAGGAAAAGAATAAAACCGATCATGTGTCTCTCCTTGGATGATGACGGCGCTGCGAGGCGACGTCGTTGCGAACTTGGATTCGGTTCCCCCGTGTCACCGACTTCAAACACGAATGTCTTGCGAACGCTCGCGGGGGGTATCCCTCCAGCAACTCGACAAGGAGGCATTCAAATGTCACTGGACAACAGCAAGGCCCTTGATACGTCGCAGGCTGCAGCGCCCGAAGAGAACGCTCGGCCCAACGAGCGTCGCTGGCCGCACATGCGCGTGTTGGTTGCCGTCGACGACGGCGAGACATCGCGCCGAGCGGCACGCGTGGCCCGCGATCTGTTCGGCGAACACGCCGACTACTGGGTGGTCAGTGTTGGCGACCCAGATCTCGTGCTCTGGCGCGACATGCCGATGGCATGGGGTGTTCCGTACCCCGTCATGCTCATGGGCGGTGCTGAGGGCGAGGTCTTCGGCGACCGAGCCGATGTCGGCCCCCACGGCCTGGAAGAGACCGACAATGCAGAGCGAGCGCGCGAGACTGCTCAACAAGTCGCCGATGACGTGGCGCTACCCGATGCGACGCCGCTCGGCGCGACGGGCGACCCGGCGGCGAAGATCAAGCACGTCGCCGACGAACATGACGTGGACGTCATCGTGGTGGGCTGGCACGAAGCGTCCTGGTGGCGGAGAATCGTCGAGCCGTCGGTACCCAAGGAGGTCCTGCGTCACGTCGACCGCCCTGTCCTGGTGGTTCCCTGACGTCATCGGTGCCAGAATGGATCGATGCGCGACATCGAGGAGACCTTGCTTCCAGGAGTAGGCGTTCGGCACGAGTTCACCACCATCGGGAACGAGCGACTGGCCCTACTCACGCACCGCACCGGTCGACGTGAGCTCGCCGTGTACGAGCGCGACGATCCGGACCGCTGCCACACGGTCCTGCACCTGAGCGCCGAGGACACGGTCACGCTCGGCGAGCTTCTCGGTACGAACCAGGTGAGTTCGACGGTTGCGGCCGTTCAACGCCTGGACGGTGTGGCGATGGATTGGCTCGACGTACCGAGTGGGTCGCAGCAGGTCGGCCGGACGATCGGTGATGGCCAGTACCGCACGAAAACGGGCGCCTCCATCGTTGCGATTGTCCGCGGCGATACCACCATGCCGGCACCAGGTCCCGAGACCGCCTTCGAGGCCGGTGATGTCGTCGTTGCAGTCGGCACGAGCACGGGGCTCCAGCAACTGCGCGATCTGCTGGTGTCGTGATCGGTGCCGTGGTCATCGGCGCCGCCAGTGCCGATGTCGCTGCTTCGTTCATCGAGATCGGCGCCGTTGCGATGGTCCTGGCGCTCCTGGCGAGGATTGCTGGGAGGCTCGGTTTCACGGCAATTCCCCTGTACCTGATCGCGGGCCTCGCTGTGGGGGAGGGAGGGCTGCTCCCACTCGACGTGAGTCACGATTTCATCCAGTCCGTCGCCGAGATCGGCGTGTTGTTGTTGTTGCTCACCCTTGGTCTCGAGTACTCGCCAGACGAGTTGCGCCACGGGCTTCGAAGTGGCGTCGGCACGGGTCTCGTGGATGCCGTCGCCAACTTTCTGCCTGGTTTTGGAGCCGGGCTGTTGTTGGGGTGGTCGCCGACGGCGGCGGTTCTCCTCGGTGGGGTCAGCTGGGTCAGCTCCTCGGGAATCATCGCGAAAGTTCTCTCTGACCTGGACCGGCTGAACAACCGCGAGACGCCGACCATCCTCAACCTGCTTGTCATCGAGGACCTTGCGATGGCACTGTTCCTGCCCGTTGCCTCGGCGCTGGTGGTCGGGCGGGCACTTGGGCCCACGATCGGCACGATTGCGATTGCCCTCGCCGCCGTCGGGGTCATCATGGTCCTTGCACTGCGGTTCGGCGGGCGGCTGAGCACCTTCTTGAATCGGGGAGCCGACGAACCGCTCCTGCTCGCCGTCTTCGGACTCACGCTGGTCGTGGGCGGTCTCGCCCAGAAGGTGGAAGTGTCGGCTGCCATCGGCGCGTTTCTCGTGGGGCTCGCGTTGTCGGGGCCCGTGCAAGAGCGAGCCAGCGAGCTCATCCGGCCGCTGCGCGACCTGTTCGCTGCCGTATTCTTCGTCTTCTTCTCGTTTCAGATCGACCCGGCGGTGCTGCTCGACTCGATCGCTCCGGCAGCCGGCCTCGCCGTCGTCGCCATCGCCACCAAGATTGCGACCGGCTGGTACGCGGCGAGTCGCGCCGGTGTCGGCTCGGCGGGTCGTCTTCGGTCCGGCGTGACGCTCGCTGCCCGTGGTGAGTTCTCGATCGTGATCGCCAGCCTGGGTGCCACGCTGAGCGATGGGACGCAACTCGGAGCTGTTGCGGCAGGGTTCGTGTTGATCACGGCCCTGTTCAGCCCCATCGCGGCGCGCTTTGCGGGTCGCCAGTCAACGCGCCGTCCCGGCCCGGCGGTACCTGTCGTCACGACGTGACCGACCCTGCTGGTCCCCACAACATACCCCTCCCCGTATAGCATCGGGCTCGACGGCCAATCGGAAGGACATTGATTGTGGAGCTGCCCGCAGAGACGATTGAAGGTTTGACCAGGCGCCTCAAGCGTGCGGAGGGCCAGGTGCGGGGTGTGCAGCAGATGCTGGCGGAAGGCCGTGACTGTCGTGAGATTCTCACGCAACTGTCAGCGGTCACCAAGGCTCTCGAGCAGGCCGGCTTCCTGCTCGTCGCTGCCGGCCTGACCTGGTGTGTCGCCGATCCGGAGCGCGCGGCCGCAGAGGGGTACGCGCTCGAGGATGTCCAGAAGATGTTCATGAAGCTCGCCTGACCCTGTTCTTCCTGGTTGTCGGGGTTGGTGAAGAAATACCCTGGGGGGTATTATTCGAAGGGTTCGTCCTACCGAGGAGACCCATTGAGCACCGTCATCGACACTTCATCGTCGTCCGGCCACGAGCCATCGCTGATGCCTGACGAACGAGCCCTGTTCTCGCGATTGGCCGCCTCGATGGCTCGACATCGTCGGCTGGTACTCGCGGTGTGGTTGATGCTCACCGTTGCGGCGGCGCCGCTTGCACTTACGCTGACCAAGTCGCTCTCCGGCGCCGGCTGGGATGCCAAGGGTTCGACCGCCGAGCGGGTCCGTATGGAGCTCCGTGCCGACTTCCCGGCGCTGGGTGCAGAGAACCCGGTGGTGGTGTTCCATCGGTCGAGCCCCATCGCTGATGATCCCAGCGGGTTCTCCGCGCTGGTCGAGGAGCTTGCTGGCGGGCCCAAGGTGCTGTCGGTCGCGAATCCGTTGTCGATGCCACCCGATGCCGGGATGATCTCGCGCGATGGGCTCACCGCGCTGATCCCCGTCGAGCAGCGAGTCGGCGCCGACGCCGACCGACCTGTGGCAGCGGGCGAGCTGGGAACGTTCGTGAAAAGTCTCGAGCTTCCCGCCGGCTCGACGGCAAACGTCACGGGTGAGTGGCCGGTGTGGAGCGACTTCAACAAGATGAACGAGGAGGCCCTCCACAAAGCAGAGCTGCTTTCGGGCTTGCCGACGCTCATCATGCTGTTCATCGCCTTCGGTGCAATGCTCGCTGCCGGCATCCCGCTGGTGCTGGCAATCGCCGGTATCGCCACAGGGTTCGCGACTCTGCACATGCTGTCGTGGATCACGCCGGTGTCGGTGTGGTCGATGAACTTCTCGATGATGATCGGTCTCGCGGTCGGTATCGACTACAGCCTGTTCATCGTCAGTCGCTACCGCGAGGAACGACTCGAGGGTAAGGACCCCATCGCCGCGATCGAGAACACGATGTCGACCTCCGGTAAAGCGGTCTTCCTGTCGGCACTGACGGTGGTCCTGTCGCTGTCGGCGGTGTTCCTGGTGCCTGTCATGGTGTTCCAGACGATGGCGCTCGGCATGATCATCTCGGTCATCGCCGTCGCCCTCGCCGCGCTCACACTGTTGCCCGCCGTGCTCATCGCCATGGGCGACAAGGTGCTGGTGGCGCGAGGAAAGAAGGACCCTGACATCGAGGCCGAAGGTCGCTGGGCCAGGTGGACCGGGGTTGCGCTGCGGCGCCCGGGCATGGTCCTGGCCATCGGCCTCGTGCTGCTCGGCGCACTCATCATCCCGTCGTTCGGGATGAAGCTGGGCATGCCCGGCGCTCGTGTCGTGGATGAGGGCCGCACCAGCCGCGACGGCTACGAGCAGCTGATCGCGGATTTCGGTCCGGGTGCAGCAGCACCGGCGTTCGTCACCGTGAACACCGATGATGCGCAGGCCGTCATCGCCACCGCCACGGGCGTGGCGAACGTGGTCGACGCCCGCATCGTGACCGAGATGGCGACCACTGGAAGAGTCGTGGTGCGTGTCATCCCGGGCACTGCGATCGACGATCCGGCCACCTTCGACATGGTCGGCAATCTGCGCAGCCAACTCGACACCACCGTGCCGAACGCGCACGTCGGTGGGCCGGCAGCGCAGAACCATGACCTGACCAACGTGCTCACCGACCGAGCCCCTTATGCCATCGGCATCATCTTGATTGTTGCCTTCATGCTGCTGCTCGTCGTCTTCCGCAGCATCGTCATCGCGACCTTCTCGATCGTGATGAACCTGCTGACGGTGGGTGCCGCTTTCGGCTTCGCCACGATCGTGTTCCAACACGGCTTCGCGTCGTCCCTCATCGGGTTCCAGTCGCAGGGGTTCGTCGACGCGTGGGCACCGCTGTTCTTCTTCGCGCTGCTCTTCGGGCTGTCGATGGACTACCAGCTGTTTCTGCTGGCGGCGATCAAGGAACGCCACCAGGCGACCGGTGACACGCTTCGGGCAGTTCGTGAGGGCATTGCCCGCACGGGCCGACCGATCACGAACGCCGCTGCCATCATGATCATCGTCTTCATCGCATTCGGCGTGACAGGGCCGATCCCACCCACCGAACTCGGATTGACATTGGCGATGGCAGTTTTCCTCGATGCGACGGTGGTTCGAGTCATGCTGGTTCCGGCGACGATGGCCCTGCTCGGCGAGAAGAGCTGGTACGCCCCAAAGTGGCTGCTCAAGATCCTCCCGCACGTGAACTTCAAGCACTGAGCCGCGACAGTTGAGGAGTTCGAGGTCCTGCTCTCCGGCCGAGTCCCGACCGCAGGCGACGTCGGACAACGGCTGGTCGGGTCACCACAAGGCGAGCACGGAACGGACGGCGGTGTAGACCGCGACTGCCACGAGGAGCCAGACGAACCAGCGCTGCAGTGAACTGGAGTCGCGTGTGCTGGCCAGGCGGCTGCCGACGAGCACGCCGATCATGCTGGCGATCGTGAACGGGAGCACCGTGCCCCACTCGATCGCACCACTCTGCAGCCGGGTGGTCAGCGCCACCATCGCGTTGATCGCGATCACGAGCAGGGAGGTACCGATGGCCTCCGGCATCGTGAAGCCGAGTGCGAGCACCAATGCCGGGACGATCACGAACCCCCCGCCGACACCGAAGAAGCCGGTGAGCAGCCCGACGATGGTGCCTGCCCCGACCACCTTCGTGATCGTCATCGGATCGAACCCGACGGGCGGGGGAGCGACCGGTGCTGCCGCCGCTCCGACGGACTTCGGCACGGACGCCACCGGCGCCGCGGTGCGCACGCGACGCCACATCCCGTATGCCGCGACGAGCATCAGGCCCGAGAACAGGATCAGCAGCACGTCGGGGTCGGCGGCCTTGTTCCAACGTGAGCCCAGCAGAGATCCGCCGATGCCGGCGAGGCCGAAGATGAAACCCGGAGCGACGCGGACCCGGCCGCCGCGCCAGTGGGGGATCATTCCGATCAGTGCCGTCACCGCGACCAGGACGAGCGAGGTGGTGGTGGCGTCCTTGGGTGACTGCCCGGCCGCGTAGACGAGCGCCGGGACGGCCAGGATGGAGCCACCTCCGCCGAGGGCGCCCAGCGACAGGCCGATCAGAAACCCGAGCGGGGAGGCAAGCAGCCCGCGCATGGTTCAGATCACCAGGCCAGGGTCGCCGCTGAGGGTGGTCTGCCAGGCGGTGTAGCCACCAACGAGGTCCGAGACGTCGTCGAAGCCATGAGCACGCAAGAGGCTGGAGGCGATGGCCGACCGGTAGCCACCCGCGCAGAAGACGACGGTGGGGGCGTGCGGGTCGAGCGCGTCGAGGCTGATCAGGAGTGCGGGTAGAGGGATGTGACGTGCCCCGGGGATGCTCCCGAGGGCGACCTCTCCGGGGTTACGGACGTCGACGAGCACGAGGTCGGCGACGCTGTGGATCCGCTCCGCGAGTGCCGCAGCGGAGAGGCGCGACAGCGGCTCGATCAGGTGGGGGTAGTCGAGAAAGCTGTCGACGGGGTGCTCGAGCGCCCCCAGGACGTTGTCGAACCCGATGCGGGCGAGGCGCACCCTTGCCTCAGACTCATGCCCGGGAGGGGTCACCAGGACGATCGGCGTCTCAGGGGTCATCACCTCACCGGCGTATTCGGCGAAGCGGCCGCCGAGGCCCACATTGATCGACCCGCGCAGGTGCCCGGCGGCGAACGCCATGTCCTCGCGAGCGTCGATCACCACTGCCCCGTCGAGTTGGTGGGCGAGGACCTTGCTGAGCGTGAGCGCCGGCACGGAGATGTCGTCGGACAACAGTTCGCGCTGCTCACGATTGCGATTGGCTGCGAACGAGAAGTACAGCGGCGCCACCGACTGGCCCTGGGTGACGGCCTCGACGAACTCGTCTTCGCTCATCGGCGCGAGTGCGTAGTTCATTCGGCGCTGCTCGCCGATGGTCGACACGGTCTCGGTCGAAAGGTTCTTGCCGCACGCCGAGCCGGCACCGTGCGCTGGATACACCTTGGTGTCGTCGGGCAGGGTGAGCAATTGTTCGTGGAGCGAGTGGAACAGCTGGCGGGCAAGTTCGTCGGCAGTGACACCGACGGATGCGAGCAGGTCAGGTCGGCCGACATCGCCGATGAACATCGTGTCGCCGGTGAGCACCCCGTACGGTGCAGCACTCGACCCGTGCGGATGCACGACGATGCTGATCGATTCCGGCGTGTGTCCCGGCGTCTCGAGGATCTTCAACTCGACCTCACCCAACGCGATCACCTGGCCGTTGGCGTACGTCTCGATCGGGAACTCCGCACGACCTTCGGCGGCGTGTCCGTACCCGATCGTCGCGCCGGTGCGCTCGGCCAGTTCGAGGTGCCCGGACAGGAAGTCGGCGTGGAAGTGGGTCTCCAGCACCTTCTCGATCCGCAGGCCGTGGAGCTCCGCATCGGCGACGTACTCGGCGATGTCTCGTTGCGGATCGACCACCACGGCCCGACCGGTGGTGGTATCGCCGATGAGGTAGCTGGCGTGGGAGAGGCACTCGAGGTAGTACTGGCGGAAAAACATGCGACTCAGGCTCCTTGTGTGGCGTGTCATGATCAACTATACCCCCTGGGGTATTATTCCCATTGCCCGGGACACGCCTGTCGCTGCCCCGTCGGACACGGGTCTGCCAATGGGGGACCGTCAAGGTTCGTAGACTGCCTGAGCATGAGCGCCACCATCTTGCTGGTCGAGGACGATCAGACCATTCGAACCCTGTTGCGCCTGCTGATGGAGGACAACGGTTACCGAGTCGTCGAGGCGTCCGATGGGGGCCAGGCTCTCGACCGTTTCGCGGAGGCGAGCATCGATCTCGTGTTGCTCGACGTTCGTCTGGCGGGTGGGATGAGTGGGTTCGATGTGTGTCGCGAGATCCGGCGGACCAGCCAGGTCCCAGTGATCATCGTGTCGGCGCAGCAGGACAGCCATGATGTGGTCGCCGGGCTGGAAGTTGGTGCTGATGACTACGTCACGAAGCCGTTCAACGAGCACGAACTGCTGGCCCGCATACGGGTGCAGCTGCGCTCGCGCCACCGCGACAGCGCCGCCAACTCGGTGTTCGGCGACATCGAGGTCAGGGTGTCGGAAGGCGTCGTGTTGAAGGCGGGCGAACCGGTGCAGTTGACCAAAACCGAGTTCCATCTGCTGTGTCGGCTGGCAGAGGGTGACGGCAAAGTCTTCTCACGGCAGCAGTTGTTGGAGGATGTGTGGGACTATCCCGGCGGCGGCGATGGCCGGCTGGTGGACACCCACATCGCCCGGCTGCGATCGAAGATCGAAACGATCCCCGGAAATCCGCAATACCTGGTCACCGCTCGTGGCCTCGGCTACAAGATGGTGCGGTGACGGTTGCGTCCCGTACGTCGGCGAGGGCTGCGCGCGCGAACGACCATCGCGTTTGCCGCGCTCGCGTTGCTGGTATCGGTGTTGATGAGCACCGCGACCTATCAGCTGACCCGGTGGTACCTGCTGGACAAGCGAGAAGCGCTCGCTGATCGCCAGGTGATGCTGAACGCGTTGGTCGTCAAGGGCCAGTTGGGAACGGCCACGCTGCAACCTGCCGACATCTTGGAAACACTGCAGTCCAACACTCAGGCGCGAGCGGTCATGAGGGTCCAGGACCAGTGGTATTCGGTGGTCGTCGAGCTCGGTGAGTCGGCAGTACCGCAAGAACTGGTCACCCTGGTCGATACCAAGGGGGCCGCCCGCCAGCGAGTCCGAGTCAACGGTGAGCCGTACTTCGTGTTCGGGATAGCGCTTCCCGGCCGCGATGCGGTCTACTTCGAGTTCATCTCCGCGTTGGAGTACGAGCGAACGCTGGACGTGTTGTCCACGGTGCTGTTCGCTGCCGCGTCCATCACCACCATCGGCGGTGCCCTTGCCGGTTGGATCGTTTCTCGGCGAGTGCTACGGCCACTGGTCACCGTGGCAGCATCCGCACGGGTGATCAGCGATGGCGATCTCTCTCATCGGTTGGATGTCGGCGGCGACCCCGATCTGGCGCCAATGGCCGAAGCATTCAACGAGATGGCAGGCACCGTCGAGGCGCGCATCGACCGAGAGCATCGCTTCACCGCCGATGTGAGCCATGAGTTGCGCACGCCGCTGACGGCGATGGGTGCGGCCGTGAACATGGCGAACCGTAGCGAGCTCACCGAGCGCGGCCAATATGCCATGGACATACTTCGTCAGCAGCTCGATCAATTCACTCGGCTGACACTCGAGCTCCTCGAGATCGCTCGCATCGACTCCGGGGTGGCAGTGCTCGACATCAACGACGTCGACGTTGCGAAGGTCATCGAGGGCGTACTCGCGCAGGCATCGGTCGAGCCCTCGCGGCTGCGGGTCGAGCCGGTACGCCCGTGCATCGTTCGCCTCGATGGCACGCGGTTCGAGCGTGTCATGGCCAATCTCGTCGAGAACGCCGATCGGTACGCCGGCGGTGTGGTGCAGGTGGCGGTGTCGTTGGACGCGAATGTCCTCACGGTCATGGTCGACGATGAAGGGCCAGGTGTGCCTGAATCCGAACGATTGGCCATCTTCGGCCGCTTCAATCGCGGCTCGATGGCACAGCCTGAGGACAAACCGAAGGGAACGGGGCTGGGATTGGCCTTGGTCGACGAACACGTCAGGATGCACGGCGGTCGGATAGAGGTCGTCGATGCGCCCTCGGGTGGCGCCAGGTTCATCGTCACGATTCCGGGTGCACCATGAATCGAGCCGTTGGTGCGGTCGTCCGTCTCTCGTTGGTCTCCCTTCTCGCGTTGGCGAGCTGCGGGTTTCCTGCGCAGGGCGAACCTCAACAGTTGGGTGACAGCGAGCTGCCCAACGGACTTCGTCCGTCGGACACGGCGGTCCCGACCACCGTCGTTGATACCGAGGCGGCCACGCTGTGGTTCGTCTCGGACAACCGGTTGGTGGCAGTGCGACATCGTCTCGCCATCCCAGTGACGATCGAGATGATTGCGCTCGATCTGTTGGCGGGTCCGAATCCGGCAGAGGAGAGTCGGGGGCTGCGTACAGCGACCCCGGATACGGCGGCGGTGCTGGAGGTCACCCTCAACAGGGGAAGCGCCGTGGTCCAGCTGTCCGATGCCTTTGCTGACATCCCGGCCAGCGACCAGGTGCTGTCGATCGGCCAGCTGGTCTTGACGCTCACCGATTTCCGCGGCGTCGGAAGCGTGCAGTTCGTGCGCAACGACGAGCCGATCGCCGTACCGCTGCCCACGGGCGACACCACGAACAACGCAGTGTTCCGCGACGACTACATATCATTGGTCTCATGACCATCATCTCGTCCACCAGATGACCCTTGTCTGGGCCGCCTGTATCGGCGTTGGCATTGGTTTCCTGGGTGGGCTACTCGGCAAGGGCGGTTCGGCAATCGCGACACCGCTGCTGGCCGCGATCGGCGTGCCCCCGATCATTGCTGTTGCCTCGCCGCTGCCGGCGACCATTCCCTCGACGATGATCGCCAGCTATGCCTATGCGCGAGAACGTCTGGTCGATTGGCGAGTCGTGCGCTGGAGCGTCGGATTCGGTATCCCGGCCACCGCCATCGGCGCTCTCCTGACGCGCTGGATCGACGGAGGAGTGCTGGTCCGTGTCACCGACGTCATCCTCATCGGGCTCGGCTTGCGGCTGCTGCTGACGTCAGCGAAACGGCCATCGCCGGGCGACGAACCGCACGTCGTCACGGCGTGGCAGCTCATGGCCGTCGCCACCACCGTCGGGTTCATCTCCGGGTTGCTCGCCAACAGTGGCGGCTTCCTGCTCGCTCCGCTGTTCATCACGGTGCTCAAGCTCCCGATCAAATCTGCTCTTGCCTGTTCGCTCGCGGTTGCGTCGGTGCTCGCCGTGCCGGGCACCATCGTGCATGCCTCGCTGGGGCACATCGATTGGACGTTGGTCGCAGTGTTTGCCGCGACGTCGGTACCGCTGTCGTTCCTCGGCGCCCGAGTTGCCATGCGCACCGATGCTCACCGCCTCGAGCGGCTCTATGGTGCAGCGCTGATCGTGCTCGGCACCGTCTTCCTCATCATCTCCTGACCTCCAGCGCCGTTCACGATTGCACGTGTCGCGGCCCTACCTCGGTGTGACTCGGCCAGGTGGTGACAAGAGCGCCCGAGCCGGGGGCGACGGTGGGTTCGCTGGCCGGCAGTTTCGTTCGCGTGGCATGATCGTTGCCATGGCATCTTCCGCGACCCTCACGATTCCCACGGTCGACCTTGGCGCTGCCGATGCGGCGCAGCAGATCAGTGCGGCGTACTCCACGTACGGGTTTGCATACGTGATCAACCATGGCGTCCCTGCGGCCCAACTCGCCGCAGTCTTCGAGGCATCACGCCAGTTCCACGCAGCGGACCAGGCGACGAAACTGACGATCGAGCTGAACAGTTCGCATCGTGGCTTCATCCCGATCAACACGTCCACCTCGCGTCACTCGACGTTGGCGAAGGTGACGAAGCCCAATCAGAGCCAGTCGTTCATGATGATGCGCGAGGATGCGCCCGACTCCGAGGATGTGGTGGCGGGGAACTACCTCGCCGGTGCGAACCAGTGGCCGGCGTGGTTACCCGAGTTCCGCCCTGTGGTCGAGGCGTACAACGACTCGATGGTCGGTCTCGGCATGCACCTGGTTGCCCTCATCGAGGAGGGTCTCGGCTGCGCTGCCGGCGATCTGTCGGCGCATTTCCAGCCGCCGACGACGTGGCTGCGGTTGCTGCACTACCCCGTCCGCCCCGCCGACGCCGCCGACGATCTGTACGGCTCTGCGCCGCACAGCGACTTCGGATTCCTCACGCTGCTGGCGCAGGACGACGTGGGTGGCCTGCAGGTGATGAGCCCCGATGGTGACTGGCTGGATGTTCCGCCGGTGGCGGGCGCGTTCGTGATGAACGTGGGCGACATGCTGCACCAGTGGAGCAACGGTGTGTTGCGGTCCACACCACACCGCGTGATCAACGTGTCAGGGCGCGAGCGCTACTCGTGTCCGTTCTTCTTCGACCCGCACGTGTCGACGGTGATCGCACCGCTGGCCTCATGCCTCGACGGTGAGGCCCACTTCGAGCCGGTTCACTTCGGTGAGTTCCTGCGTGGTCGGCTGGAAGGCTCGTACCTGCAACACGAGAAGTCAGGTGAGCGGCGTGAGTGACGTGAGGTGGATCTCGTACGTCTCTGCATAGTGGACGGTGCCGATCTGCGTGTCGTTGCTGGTTGCGGCCGTCGACGTCTGCGCGACGACTAGGTCGGAGCCGGTGAAGTACCAGGTGTCGATGACCTGGTTGTCCGCGGGGTTGTCGTTGGTGATGGTGACTCGGACGTGCGTGGTAGGGACGGCCGACGATCCGACCTGCTGTGATTCAGAGGCGACGACCACACCGTGGAAGGTGTCGGTCGACGTGGCGCCGGTGCATGTCGCGGTCCACGTCGTTCCTGCGGTGGCGGTCAGCGGGCGTGCGTCACCGCTGCACACCCACGTGTCGGTCTGGGACTGGCCGAAGAACTCGTCGTAGTTGGTGCGACCCGACTCGCTGATCCCTTCGCCGTCTGCACAGCGTTGCCACTGCTCCCAGCGCTGCTCGAGGATGTCCCATCGCTGCTGTACGCCGCAGGTGGTCGGCGTGACCGTGATGGTGGTTGTTGCGGGATAGTCGTGATGAGCGCCGGTCAACGCGTCGACGCTGTCTCGGCCCGTCGTCGCGTACACGTACACGCCCGGTGCGGGGAGTTGCGCGGTGATCGCGGCGGGTTGCGTGGTTTCATCGATTGCGATCGTGATCGCGCTCGACGAGGTGGATGCGTTGTAGCGCTGCTGCGTCCGGTCGAGAGGCACAGCGGTGGATTTGCTCCCGGCGAACAGATGCATGTGCTGCGCCGCGCCGACTCCGAGACCGATCGCGAGCACTGCACCGGCAGTCCAGCGAAGGCGGTGTGTATCGGCGGGAACGGGCATGATCGTTCAGTCGCCGATGCGGGCTGACGAGACTGAAGGGGCCATCGCTGAACCTCTGGTGGTGTGCATGGTGAATTGCTGCTACCGGAACCCCGAGCGACGACGCCGGTGGGCCGACAACGAAACCGTACCCCGCGCGGATCTCCGACAGATGCAGGCTTTGTGGTCGTTGGTCCCTATCAGGTTTCAGCGGGCCGGCCCATCCTGATGTCAGGACATGCCACAGATTGCGGTTCGGCCGCCTCGCTCGAAGGAGTCTTCAATGACACAGGCACATGCCATCGTCTGGCTCGATCACGTAGAAGCACGCATCGCGAGCTTCTCGATCGGCAAGGACGAACTGCTCGAGATCCACAGCCAGAGCCCCAACCGGCAGATCCACCGCAAGGCCGGGTCGCTCAGCTCTGGGCATGCAGCAGACGACCATCACTTCTTCGATGAGATCGTCGCGGGGCTCCACGGCATACCTGAAGTTCTGATCGCCGGACCGGGCAACGCCAAGACAGCGTTCGAGACCTACATCAAGAAGCGCCATGTCGAGTTGGCCAATCGTGTCGTCGGTGTCGAGACGCTCGACCACCCCACTGATGGCGAGTTGCTGGCGCACGCCCGCCGGGCATTCGCCGCCATCGATGCCCTCGGAACCACCGGGCCATGACACCGGACCACGGTCTCGCTGAGTGGAGCACCATGTCGGCGGATGCGCTCGTCGACGACATCGTCGCGACCCATCACCGCTATCTGTGGGATGAGTTGCCGCGTACCGCGGGGTTGGTCGACACACTCGTGATCGTTCACGGAGAGCGTCACCCGGAACTGGTGGGGATTGCTCTTTGTTTCTCGCAGGTGCAGTCGGACCTGGAGGCACACATGTCGAAGGAAGAACACGTTCTGTTCCCGATGATCCGAGAACTCGCCACTTCGTGTGGGCCGGTGTCGCTTCATTGCGGGTCGCTGCGGAATCCGATCTCGGTGATGCTCAGCGAACACGGCGCCGTCGATGGCCTGTTCGCAAAGTTGCGCCTGCTGACCAGCGGTTACACGCCGCCGTCGGACAGCTGCCCGAGCTACATCGAGTGTTTCGCGGCGATGGCCGGCATCGAGGCTGACATCTACCTGCACATGCACAAAGAGGACGACATTCTGTTCCCACTGGTGGTCCGGCTCGAAGCCGAACGCGTCGCCGTAGAGGTATGAACCGGATGAAGGGCCTATGGTCAGGGACGTGAATCGCTCGACGAATCATCTGGACCGCCGTGGGTTGGCCTGGGGGGTGGTCGGGATCGCCATCGTCATCGCGCTGACATTCATCGGCAGCGATCGACTGGTGTGGTTCGATGCCGCCCTTGTCGGCTACCTGTTCGGTGTCGTTTTCGCAGTGTTCGGCGTGGCCTACCGATACGCGGTGTGGCTGCGCCGACCGTCCACTGCGATGTTGAACCGGCGCGGCTGGGATGCGTTCCGGCAACGCAAGGCACGCAATGCGCTGGCACTGCCATCGCTGGTCGCCACGCAGCTGCTGGCCCAGGGGTTCATCCGCCGTCGTTCGCTCGCTCGCTGGTGGGCCCACCAGCTCGTGTTCTGGGGGTGCATCCTCGCGGGTCTGGTCACCATCCCGCTGACGTTGGGACTGCTGCACTTCGAAAGCGTCGGGCAGCGCGCCGATCACTATCAGGTGTACCTGTCTCGCGTCGGCACCGTGAAGTTCGATGCGCAGAGCATCATCGGCTGGTTCATCTTCCACGCCCTCGATGTCGCTGCCGTGCTGGTGCTCGGTGGGGTGTTCATCTTCCTGCGTCGCCGGTTGCGCGATCCGGGCGCAATGGCGGTCGAACGCTCGGGCGACTTTCTCGCCCTAGCCGGCCTGTTCGCCGTGTCGGTGACGGGCTTGTTCCTCACCGTGTCGAGCGTGTGGCTCGAGGGGCGCTTCTATTCAGCACTCAATACCATCCACGCGCTGACGGTGATCCTGGGGCTGATGTATCTGCCCTTCGGCAAGCTGTTCCACATCTTCCAGCGACCTGGCAACCTGGGCGTCGCCTACTACAAGCAGGCGAACGCCGAGGGGGCACCGGCCGTCTGCCGGCGTTGTGGCGAAAACTTCGCGAGCGCGCAGCAGATCGCAGACCTCAAAGCGGTGCTCCCGCAGGTCGGTTTCGACTACTCGATCGAAGGCGGCGGCAACTACCAGGACACCTGTCCCCGGTGCCGCCGCGCACATGTCACCCTCGCTCAATCGGCGCGGGTAGGAGGGTTCGGCTGATGGCCCGCACACCGGTCACCGACGAAGAACTGATCGCGAAATTTGGACCGCATCTCAACGAGGCACCTCCAGGCGGCTGGAATGCGGGCCTCACCATCGACAAGGTGGTCAACACGCATTGCTGCTTCTGCGGTCAGCAGTGCGGCATCAAACTCAAGGTCCACGAGAACCGGGTGGTGGGTTTCGAGCCGTGGTACGAGTTCCCCTTCAACGAGGGCAAGCTGTGTCCGAAGGGTGTCAAGCGCTACCTGCAGGGCAACCACCCCGACCGGCTGCTGCACCCGATGGAGCGCGACGACACGGCACCAGGCGGCTTCCGTGACATCACCTGGGATCAGGCGCTCGGCCGGGTCGTGTCCGAGATCCAACGCATTCAAGCCGAGTACGGCGACGACGCGTTCGCGATGTTGTCGGGCGTGTCGCTGACCAACGAGATGAGCTACCTGGTCGGCAAGTTCGCCCGCCTCGCTCTGCACACTGCGAACCTGGACTACAACGGCCGTTTCTGCATGGTGTCCGCCGGCACTGGCAACAAGAAGGCGCTGGGCATCGACCGCGCCCCGAACCCGTGGAGCGACATCCCGCTCGCGGATGTCGTGTGGATCGCCGGCTCCAATGTGGCCGAGACGTTCCCCATCACCACCAGCTACATCTGGCGCGCCCGCGACCGTGGCGCAAAACTCATCGTGCAAGACCCGCGCGTCGTGCCCCTCGCCCGCACCGCGGATCTGTTCCTGCCGGTGCGCCCGGGCACGGATTCGGCCCTCTTCGGGGCGGTGCTGCACCTGCTGATCGAACGCGATTGGCTCGACCACGAGTTCATCGACGCGCACACCGTCGACTTCGACAAGGCCGCCGCGGCCGTCGTGGACATGACGCCCGCGTGGGCGGCCGACATCACCGGTGTGCCCGCTGCCCGTATCGAGGAAGCGGCGGAACTGTGGGGCACGTCGGCCACAGGCATGATGCTGCACGCTCGCGGCATCGAGCAGCACACCAAGGGTGTCGACAACGTGCTCGCGGCCATCAACCTCGGGCTGGCAACCGGCAAGTTCGGCAAGCCCGGTTGCGGCGTGTCCACCATCACGGGTCAGGGCAACGGCCAGGGCGGCCGCGAGCACGGCCACAAGTGCGACCAGTTGCCGGGCAACCGCGACATCACCAACCCCGAGCACCGTGCCGCGGTCGCGAAGGTTTGGGAGTGCGACGAGACCGAGATTCCGGGCAAGGGTCTGCCGGCACAGGAACTGATCGAGGCCATCCATGACGGCACCGTCAAGGGACTGCTGTCGATCTGCTTCAACCCGCTCGTGTCGGCACCTGATTCGAACTTCACCGCCGAGGCGCTCGACAAGCTCGAGTTCTACGCGGTCATCGACTTCTTCCTCTCCGAGTCCGGCCAGCACGCCGACATCGTCCTGCCCGGCTCGTTGCACGAGGAGGACGATGGCACCTCGACCAGCGGCGAAGGCAGGATCATCAAGATCAACGCCGCCGTGACGCCACCTGGCGAGGCCCGCCCGGACTGGGAGATCCTTCTCGACATCGCCGAGCGCCTCGGCAAGAGTGAGTACTTCCCATACAGCAACACCGAGGAGATCTTCGAAGAGCTGTGCAGGGCCAGTACCGGTGGCAGCGCTGATTACACCGGGGCCACCTGGCAGCGCATCACCGACGAGATGGGCATGTTCTGGCCGATCCCCGAGGTGGGCCACCCCGGCACACCGCGGCTGTACGAAGGCGGGAAGTTCAACTTCCCCGATGGCCGGGCTCGATTCCATGGTGTGCCGTACAAGCTGTCGGCCGAAAGCGTGGATGACGAGTACCCGGTGCTGCTGACCACCGGCCGCGTGGTCTCGCAATACCTGTCGGGCACCCAGACCCGGCGCATCGCAGCACTCGTTGCGCAGTACCCCGAGCCGTTGTGCGAGATGCATCCGGCCATGGCCGAACCGCTCGGCATTGCCGACGGCGACCTCGTCACCGTCACCTCGCGGCGTGGCACCATCACGCTGCCGGCGCGGGTGGTCAACACCATTCGCCCCGACACTGTGTTCATCCCGTACCACTGGCCCGGCAAGAAGGCCGCCAACCAGTTGACCATCCGCGCGGTCGACCCACTGTCGAAGATGCCCGAGTTCAAGGTTGCCGCCGTGCGCGTGGAGCGCGCCGGCGGGCGCGCTGACACCACCGACGCCCGCGACATGGCACTGCACGGAGACCAATCATGAGGACAGGGCAGTTCACCATCGCCGACAATCCGATGTTCGTGATCGACCAGAGTCGATGCATCGGCTGCGAGGCATGCGTACAGGCCTGCGCCGAGTGCGGCACCCATCGCGGGCAGTCGTTGATCCACCTCGACCGCATCGATCGTGCCACCACCACGCAGACAGCGCCGATGGTGTGCATGCATTGCGAGGACCCGACGTGCGCCCACGTGTGCCCCGCCGATGCGATCAAGCAGACCGAGGAAGGCATCGTCCAGTCGGCGCTCAAGCCACGCTGCATCGGCTGCTCCAACTGCGTGCTCGCCTGCCCGTTCGGTGTGCCCAAGTACGTCGCCGACTTCGACCAGATGATGAAGTGCGACATGTGCACGGACCGCACCTCCGAGGGGCTCAGCCCGATGTGCGCGTCGGTGTGCCCCAGCGAGGCGCTGTGGTACGGCACGATCGACGAGTTCCGCGACACCCGCCGCGGCAGCCTGTTCCGCGACTACATGTTCGGTCGCCAGCAGGTGCGCACGAAGGTGTTCACCGTGATCGACGAGGCGCTCGCCGGCCCGCTCGACGTGCTCTCGGGTACACAACGCTCCTGGCTCGATGACCCGTTCGGGCTCGAGTAGTACGAGGTGAGGCAATGACAGAACCAGAGATCCCCAGTGAGGTTCCGGTAGCACCCCCGTGGAAGCGCGACTTCCCGTACGAGGCGCTCTCAGAGGAGGAGGTCACGCGGCGCGAGTTCGCCCGCTACCTCGTCCTCGGCGCAGGAACGATCGCCGTCGCCAACGTGGGCATTGCTGCCTGGACGCAACTGCGCACCATCAACGCCGGCGAGCCGCGGGCGATCAGACCGATCGCCGACGTGACGATCGGTGAACCGTTCCTGTTTCGCTACCCCGGTGCGGACGACCCTGCAATCCTGGTCCGACTCTCGGAGACGGAGGTCGTCGGGTTCAGCCAGAAGTGCACCCATCTTGGTTGCGTCGTCTACTACGAAGCCCACGAGAGCCGTTGGCACTGCCCGTGCCACGAGGGCAACTTCGAGGCACGCACCGGCAACGTCATTTCCGGTCCCCCGACACGGCCGCTGGGTCGCATCGATCTCGAGGTTCGCGATGACGGCATGATCTGGGCGCTCGGCAGGCAGACATGAGAGCCTCCGACCGGGCACGACGTACCTCGTCGGCTGTCGTGCTCTACGTCATCATTCTGCTCGCCTTCCAAGTGTTCCTGATCACTGTTGCCATGGAAGCGTTCCAGACCGACAGCGAATCGCTCGCCTGGGCCACAGCCGCCGTTTCCGTCGCTCTCTTTGCAGGCGCTGCAGCATTTCTGCGGTATCTGCGGTCATGACCACGACCCGCACACCCGCCTCGCCGAGTGCCGCGGTCAGCCCGATCGCGACGCTGTTTCCCGGCTACTTCGCCCTTGTCATGGCGACGGGCATCATTGCCGTCGCCGCCAAACAGCAAGAGATCGATTGGCTGGCGGAGACGCTCTACGCGGTCGCGGCCGCGTCTTACGTCGTGCTCGCCGTGTTGCTCCTGCTGCGCATGGCCCTGTACCCGCGGCGACTTGTCGCCGACCTCAGCAGCCACGCCAAGGGTTTCGGGTTCCTCACGATCGTGGCGGGGACCAACGTGCTCGCCAGCGCCTCCGTAGTCATCCATGGATGGTGGGCGCTCGGTGAAGTGCTGTGGTGGTGCTCGCTGCCCCTCTATGTCGTTCTCCTCTACGCAGCGCTCATCTCGGCCGTGCTGCGCGGCGCAAAACCCGATCTCGGCGCCGGCATCAACGGCTCGTGGTTCCTGCTCACCGTGGCCACCGAATCGATCGCGGTGGTCGGTGCGCTCTTGCTCGTCCACGACCCGAGCGACTTCCTCGCCTTCATGTGCATCGCTGCGTTCTGCCTGGGTCTGGTGTTGTACCTGATCGTGATGACGATGGTGTTCCTGCGCTGGACCTTTCAAGCACTCGAACCCAATGAAGCCGATCCGCCGGCGTGGATCGCGGCGGGCGCCGTGGCGATCACGGTTCTCGCCGGTTCCAACATCCTCGCTGCTCGGGCCGTTTCGCCGCGGGTCGATCGACTCGGGCCGCTCATCGAGGGTCTGGTCACGCTGTCATGGGCCACTGCAACCTTCTGGTTCCCGGTGATGGTCGCCATCGGTGTCTGGCGCCACATCGTGCGTCACGTCCCGCTGCGTTACCACCCGTCGTACTGGGCGCTGGTGTTCCCACTGGGCATGTACGGAGCCGCCACGTTCAAGATGCGTGCCGTCATCACACTCGACCATCTGGCGTGGGCGCCCAAGGTCACGATCGCCGTCGCACTCGCCGCATGGACAGCGGCCTTCGTCGGCCTGGTCGTGCAGGGCGCTCGCGCGACCGTCCGTCGACGACATGTCAGCTCGGCCGGGGTCGCCTGAGATGGCCGGCTACTACATCGCGCTCTGCCTGCACATCCTCGGCGCCACGGTATGGGCCGGCGGTCATCTCGTACTCGCTACCACGATCCTTCCCAAAGCCCTGCGCGAACGCAGGGCGGCAGCCGTCAGCGATTTCGAGCAGCGCTTCGAGCGCATCGGTCTGCCGGCACTCGCCGTGCAGATCGCTACCGGCCTGTGGCTGGCCTACCATCTTCTCGGCTCACCGAGTAACTGGTTCGACGACAATCCGATCGCTCATGTCGTGCAGTTCAAGCTCGGCCTTCTCGCACTCACCCTCGCTCTCGCCGTCGATGCTCGCCTTCGTGTCGTCCCCAAGCTCAGCGACGAGACGCTGCCGACGCTCGCATGGCACATTCGAATCGTCACCATCACCGCCGTGCTGTTCGTGCTGGCCGGTGCCAGCGTCCGCTTCGGTGGCTACCCGGCGTTCAATCGCTGACGACTCCTGGGCGACCTCGGTCGAGCCAGCCGCGCTGGACTCGGTCGGCGGTGTTGTAGCCCTTGCGGGCGGACAAGACGTTGCTGCTGGTGCAGATGCCGACAAGGCGCCCACCGGCATCGAGCACCGGGAGATGATCGACGTCCTCCTCGTGCATGAGCGCCAATGCCGCGGCGATGCTGGAGTCGGCGACGGCGCTGATGACCTCGCGCACAGCCACGTCGGCCAGCCGAGCATTGTCGTCGAGGTCTCCACTGAGAAGGTCGCCTCTGGTGATGATGCCGACGCAGAGTTGATCTGCGTCGGTCACGGGGTAGGCGCTGTGCCCTGAGCGGGCGAACTCCTTGACCGCTGCACCGACAGTCGTGTTGACGTCGAGAGCGATGACAGACCGGGTCATGACATCGGCGACCCGGGCGGACTCGAGCACGTCGATGTGGTATTCGCGCGGGACGATGAGCCCCCGTCGTGTGAGCTTCTCCGTCAGCAGGCTGTCGTGGGAGAGCCAGCTGGCCACGAGCGTGGCGAGCACGGTGGCGAGCATCAGCGGAAGTATCGCGTTGTAGTCGCGAGTCAACTCGAAGACGAACACGATGGCCGCGAAGGTGGCGCGGGTAGCAGCGCCGAACGTTGCTGCCATGGCCACCAGCGCGATCGAACCGGACGAGATGTTCAGGCTGGGGATGAGGCGATGGAGCAGCTCGCCGAGCGTGGCACCGAAGCACGCGCTGATCATCAGCACTGGTGCCAACGTTCCGCCCGACGTGCCCGAGGCCAGCGCCAGCCACCAGACGACGAGCTTCACCAAGCCAATGAGCGCGAGCGAGCCGAGCGCGAGCCGAGTCGCGAGTGCATCGTCGATGACGTCGTAGCCGACGCCCAGCGTCCGTGGCTCCAAGATTGCCACGCTCACGAAAAGGAATGCGCCGATCGGAGCGTGCCAGAACTCGCTGACCGGCAGCTTGCGGTACAACCCCTCGATGAAGAACAGACCGCTGCAGATGACCGCAGCCAGCAGGCCACAGAGCAATCCGAGGACTGCGAACACGGGGAGCTGGCCGAGGCCGGAGAAGTGGTGCGGTGGCACGGTGAACAGGGGGCCCGAGCTGAACAGCGCCGAGTGCACGCCGGCGGCGACGCTGGTGGCGACGACCAACGGGATGAACGAGCGAGCGGAGAACTCGAACATCAGGATCTCGATCGCGAGAATGACGGCCGCGAGTGGTGAACCGAAGACCGCTGCCATGCCGGCAGCGGCGCCGCTGGCGAGCAGGATCTTGCGCTCGTTCGGGGTCACGTGGAGAACCTGGCCGAGCAGCGACCCGATGGCGCCACCGGTCACGATGATCGGACCCTCAGCACCGAACGGCCCGCCGGTGCCGATCGCGATCGCCGCCGATAGGGGCTTGGCAATCGCCGCGCGCGGAGCAATACGGCTCTGATTGGTGAGGATGGCCTCCATTGCCTCGGGGATCCCGTGGCCGCGGATCACCGGTGACCATTTCGCGAGCAGCGACACGATCAGTGCGCCACCGATGGCCACGGCGTACGTGGACGGACCGATCGAGAAGCCTGTCAGTGACGGCAGGTCCCATCCCCATCGATGCAGCAGGGCGAGGTTGGTGAGCAGACCGATCGTGTGGACCAGGACGAACGCCACCCCTCCGGCTGCCAGACCGATGAAGGCGGCGCACGCCGTGAGCTTCACCAGTCGACTCTGCGCGGTGTCTGACTGCGGCTCGCCGGTCGGCTTCAGTGTTGTTCTTCGAAACATATCTCGAAATATATCGTGGTACGATCTATTTATCGGCACAACTCCTGATTACACCAAACTGCTCGAGTTCCGAGATGGCCTCCGCCGCTTCCTGAGCTGGAGCGAGGAGCAGGCGCGCGAGGTGGGATTGACGTCTGCGCAACACCAGTTGCTGCTCGCGATTCGTGGTCATGCCGGCGACGAAGCGCCCACGGTGGGTGACATCGCCGACCATCTGATGCTGCGCCACCACAGTGCAGCCGAGCTCATCAGCCGTGCCGAGGCGCTCGGCGTGATCGAGCGCTGGAGGGACGACGTCGACCACCGCGTGGTGCGGCTGCGACTGAGCGCCGACGGACAAGCCCGCCTCGATGCGCTCAGCGTGCAGCACCTCGAGGAGCTGCGCCGGCTGGCACCGAACATGCGTCCGATCTGGGCCGACCTGGAATAGTTGGACAGTGGGTCAGCGCTGTTTGCCATCGAGGAAGAGCGCCACAGCTTTGTCGATTCGCCGTGAGTGCCTAGGCTGACGTGTGCCTTTCGGTCAGACCGCACTCACGCTCGGCGACTATCTGCAGAAGATACTCACGGCTCGGGTCTACGACGTTGCGGTCGAGACGGCGCTCGATGTTGCACCTGGGCTCTCGCGTCGCATCGGCAACACGGTGCTCCTCAAGCGCGAGGACGAGCAACCGGTCTTCAGTTTCAAGTTGCGCGGCGCCTACAACAAGATGGTCAACCTGACGGCCGACCAACGTTCGCTCGGCGTCATCTGCGCGTCGGCAGGCAACCATGCGCAAGGCGTCGCGATGAGTGCTGCCACGCTCGGTTGCTCCGCCGTCGTCGTCATGCCGGTCACCACGCCATTGGTGAAGGTCGATGCCGTGCGTTCGCTCGGCGCTGAAGTCGTGCTGTTCGGCGACAGCTACTCCGACGCATACACGTACGCCGCGGCACTCCAGCAGGAGCACGGCTACACGTTCGTGCATCCGTTCGATGACCCGGACGTGATCGCCGGGCAGGGCACGATCGCGATGGAGCTGCTCCGTCAGCGCCCCAGTGAGATCGACGCCGTGTTCGTTGCAGTCGGGGGCGGCGGGCTGATCTCCGGCATCGTCGCGTACATCAAGGCAGTGCGCCCCGACATCGAGGTGATCGGCGTGCAGATCGACGACTCCGACGCGATGATGCAGTCGCTCGCGGCCGGTCATCGCGTACAGCTCGACGACGTCGGATTGTTCTGCGACGGTACCGCCGTCAAGCTGGTCGGGGAGGAGACGTTCCGTATCGTCAGCGAGCATGTCGACGATTTCGTGGTGGTCGACACCGATGCCGTCTGCGCGGCGATCAAGGACGTCTTTCAGGACACGCGCAGCATCCTCGAGCCTGCCGGAGCGCTCGGCCTTGCCGGTCTCAAGCAGTATGCACTCGACCATGGCTGGACGGGCCGTTCGCTGGTGGCGATCACGTGTGGCGCCAACATGAACTTCGACCGCCTGCGGTTCGTGGCCGAACGCAGCGAGGAGCGTGAGGCGCTGTTCGCAGTGACCATCCCCGAACAACTGGGCAGCTTCCGCCGTTTCTCCGAGTTGGTCGGAGCACGGTCGGTCACCGAGTTCAACTACCGCATCTCGGACCGCACCGCTGCGCACGTGTTCGTCGGCATCTCGGCTGCTGACCGCGCCGAGTCGGGTGCGATCGCCGCCGAGTTCGAGGCCCACGGTTTCGCGACCATCGACCTCACCCATAACGATCTTGCCAAGGAGCACGTCCGCCACATGGTCGGTGGTCGCAGCGAATTGGCCGACGATGAACGCCTGTTCCGTTTCGTGTTCCCCGAACGTCCGGGCGCACTGATGCGGTTCTTGTCGACGATGCATCCGGGCTGGAACATCAGCCTGTTCCATTACCGCAACCAGGGTGCTGACGACGGCCGGGTACTCGTCGGCCTGCAGGTGCCGACTGCCGATGATGCCGCGCTGCGCGAGTTCCTCGAGACGCTGGCGTACCCGTACACCGAGGAAACCGGCAACCCGGTGTATCGCCTGTTCCTCAGCTGACCGAGGATTTGGCTTGTGGCGGCCGCCGGGAGGGGGCAGGATCTTCCCATGACCAGTTTGCGCGACCGGCCCAACACCGCCCTTGTGGTGGTCGACATGCAGAACAATGTGGTCGCCAACGCTCACGGTCGTGATGAGGTCATCGCCAACATCAACACGCTCGTGGACAGGGCTCGCACGGAGCGGGTGCCCGTCATCTGGGTGCAGCACTCCAGCGAGGAGATGGGGGAAGGCACCGAGGGCTGGCAATACGTACCCGAGCTGGTACGACTTCCTGGTGAGCCGCTGATCCACAAGAAGTACGGTGACTCGTTCGAGGACACGGTCCTCGAAGCGGAGCTGGCCGAGCGCGGAGTCGGCCGTGTGATCGTCACCGGCGCACAGACCGACGCGTGCATTCGCGCCACATTGCACGGTGCCTTCGTGCGCGGTTACGACACCACCCTCGTCAGCGACGCGCACACCACCGAGGACTATTCCGCCTACGGCCTGCCGCCGGTCGACAAGGTCATCGCACACACCAACACGTACTGGACGTGGCAGGGTGGCCCCGCCCGCGTCGCCGACGTCGTAGGTACCGCCGACGTGACGTTCACGCCCGCCAATCCCTAGTCGCGACCCGATGAGCCCCGACACAGTGCAACCCAGTCCGTGGGTGCTGGCCTCGGAACCGACCAGCCTCGGCGACCCGACCAGCATGATCACGTTGGTCGACGGCCAGACGTTCTGCCTCAGCGGTCGCTCGGGCGACTTCAGCAGCAACCCAACGCATGGCGTGTTCTTCGCCGACATGCGCGTGCTCAGCCAGGCGCGGCTGCTGATCGGCGGCGCACCGGTCGAGCCACTCGCCGTCACCCTGTCCGACGCCAGTAGTGCCACATTCGTCGGGCGCTCACAGCCGGCTTCGCCCACTGAACCACGCCTGCTCGTCGTTCGCCGGCGCAGCCTCGGGTCGGTGTGGCAGGAGCACATCGAGGTGCGCAACACCGGCACCGAGCCCGTCATGGCCGTCATCGAGATGGAGGTCGCCGCCGACTTCGCCGACGTGTTTGCCGTCAAGGAAGGCCGAGCCTCGATGGAAGGCGAACACTCGCTGGAGGTCGATGGGCAGAGCCTGCTGTTCGGGTGGCGGCTGGGCGACGTGCACCGTACGGCGAAGTTGACGATCGACGGGGTTGCCGCCGAGGTGACGCCGCGTGGCTTCAGGTGGACGGTGCAACTCGACCGTCACTGTGTGTCCGATGTGAAGTTCGACCTCACCGTTGCCCTCGGCGGCCAGTGGATCGTGCGCCGCGACCATCACCCGAGCCTGTCCAACGCAACCGCACGCAACCGACACTGGCTGGCAGCGGTACCCAAGCTGCGCACCCTCGATCGCAAGCTGGGTGCCGCCTACGACACCTCGGTAGCCGACGTCGGTGCGCTGCGACTGCACGATCCGACCGGTCGCCGTCGTCCCGTCATCGCTGCCGGTGCCCCGTGGTACATGACGCTCTTCGGTCGCGATGCACTGATCAGTTCGTACATGGCCCTGCCCATCGACCCGTCGCTCGCGCTGGGTGTTTTGCAGGCGCTCGCCGAGTTGCAGGGCAACGTCGTCGACGACGTCAGCGAGGAGGAGCCGGGGCGCATCATGCACGAGACCCGCTACCTCGGTGTCGACGCCCCGACCCTTACCGGCGGCAGTACGTACTACGGGTCGGTCGATGCGACACCGCTGTTCGTCGTCGTGCTCGGCGAGCTGTCGCGGTGGGGTCTGCCCGAGGATGTGCTGTTGGAACTGTTGCCACATGCCGATCGCGCCCTGGCGTGGATGCGCGATTTCGGGGACAGTGATGGCGACGGCTACCTGGAGTACCACACGACGTCCGAGCGCGGTCTGGTGAACCAGGGCTGGAAGGACTCGGGCGACGGTATCCGTTACCACGACGGGCGCATCGCAGTCGCGCCGCTTGCGCTGTGCGAAGTGCAGGGCTACGCATACGCGGCATATCGGGCGCGGGCGGCGATCGCACAACGGCTGGGCCGCGCCGACGAGGTGGCCGACTACTCGCGCCTGGCCGACGAGCTCAAGGAGCGTTTCAATCGCGACTTCTGGTTGGCCGAGTACGGATGGTTCGCCATCGCGCTGGGGCCCGACAAGGAACCGGTCGATTCGTGCGCCTCCAACATGGGTCACTGCCTGTGGAGCGGCATCGTCGCCGACGAGCATGCCGCCGAGGTGGCGAAGCACCTGATGTCACCCTCGATGTGGAGCGGCTGGGGCATCCGAACATTGGCCAGCGACGAGGTCGCCTACGACCCGATGAGCTACCACTGCGGCACGGTGTGGCCGCACGATGGTGCGCTGTGTGCCGCAGGACTGCGGTCGTACGGTTTCGACCGCGATGCCCTCACCGTGGCCCGTGGTCTGATCGCTGCGTCGGATGCCTGGGACGGTCGCCTCCCGGAACTGTTCAGCGGGCTCGACCACGCCGACGTCGGTACTCCCGTCCCGTTTCCCACCTCGTGCTCGCCGCAGGCCTGGGCTGCGGCAACACCGTTCCTACTGTTGCGCACGATGCTGGGTATCGAACCCCACCCAGTGGCTGGGTTGACCATCGATCCGATACCGGGTGCCATCGAGGATGACATGTTCTTCATCGGCGTGCGGCGCTTCGATGGTCGCTTCGACATTCGGGTGGACGACGGGGAACCGACGATCACGCCGTGGCCCGAGGGCCGGCTCTCCTAGGAGGAGCGCGGCACGTGCGCGTGTAACGCCTCGGCGACACCCAAGCCGACGGCGCCGGTGGTGAGCGCGATGCCGGCGGCAAGAACCGTCTCGTCGGCGTTGGCCACGCCGACCGCGATGGAAGCAATCGCGAACATCGGCAGGTCATTGGCGGCATCACCGATGGCGATTATGCGCAACGACTGCGCGCCGAGGTCGGCGATGGCGGCGCGTAGCCCGGTGCCCTTGTCGCAGCCTTCGGGTGCCAGCGCCACGGAACCCTTGTTGACCACGAGGTGACGGTGGCTTCCGACCGAATCACGCGCGGATTGCACGGTGGCGTGCCACTCGGTCGGAGCGCCGACGACGACATGTCCGACATCGAGATCTGGCACGCCGGCTGCGCGCAGGGCATCGATGAGTGCCGGCTCGAGTGGGTCCGCGAGCAGGGTCAGCGTGCCGGTGCGAACGTTGACCAGCACCCCACCCTCCTCGCACACGACACGGTCACACACGTCCACGATGTCGGGAACCACCGTGTGCAGGCTCTCCCATCGTCGACCGGTGACGATGACGATGTGATGACCGTCGGCGTGGGCCCGGCGAATGGCGTCGATTGCAACCGGCGCCACCGCCACGCCGTCGAACAACGTACCGTCTACATCCAGGGCGATCACCATGTGTTCCATGCCCTCGTCCTATCTGGCAGGATCGGAGATGTCTCCCGATGCACGAATTTGGGTATAGAGCGCACGTGACTCGTGACCTGCAAGGCGTTGAACTGCAAGCCGTGGGCCGATGAGTGTTCTCGTTGTGGCTGCCAATCGACTTCCGGTGGAGGTCGCCGCAGATGGCTCTGTCACCCCCAGCCCGGGGGGCCTGGCCTCCGCGTTGGCGAGCGTTGCCACACAGGATTCGATCTGGGTCGGATGGCCCGGCTCCGGTGCGGGTCGCCTCGGCCCATTGCCGGCGCACCACGCCCGACTGCACCCCATCGCGCTCTCCCCGGCCGAGGAGTCCCGCTACTACCAGGGCTTCGCGAACTCGGTCCTGTGGCCACTGTTCCATGGGCGATTGCGTCGCGAGGAGATGAACAGGGCGTGGTGGCGAACGTATCGCAACGTCAACGAACGGTTTGCGGTGGCAATCGCCCGGACGGCCCCGCCGAACGCCACCGTCTGGGTGCACGACTATCACCTCCTGCTGGTGCCCAAAATGCTGCGGGCACGCCGACCAGACGTGCGCATCGGACTCTTTTTGCACATCCCGTTCCCCAACGCGCAGCTGTTCTCGATGTTGCCGTGGCGTCAGGACGTGCTGGCGGGAATGCTCGGCTCGGACCTCATCGGGTTTCAGGTCGCAGAAGACGCAGCCAACTTCATCAGCGCTGCGGGACGAGTGTTGGAACTTCACGACCATGGTCACCGCCTGCGCGTCGGCGCGCGAACCGTGGAAGTGGACACCTTTCCGATCTCGGTCGACTTCATCCGCTGGGACGGCTTGGGCAACGACGCCGTCGCCGCAGCGTCAGCACTGCGGAGCGAACTGGGCGTGGAATCAATCTTCCTCGGGATCGATCGCCTCGACTACACGAAGGGCATCACTCAACGGCTGCAAGCGTTCGAGGAGTTGGTGAACGAGGGTCGACTCGACGTGGAGCGGTGCGCGTTCGTGCAGGTGGCCGTGCCCAGCCGGTCGGATGTGCCCGCCTACCAAAACGAGCGCGAGGAGGTGGAGACCATCGTCGAGCGAATCAATTCCAGTCATCGACGTCACAACGGTGCGGGCCCCGTGCGCTACATCGAGTCGTCGTTCGACGACACAGGGCTCGCCGCGTGGTATCGCGCTGCCGACGCGCTGGTGGTCACCTCGCTCGCGGACGGGATGAACCTCGTCGCCAAGGAGTTCGTTGCAGCTCGTGGCGATGGTGACGGGGTGGTGGTGCTCAGCGAGTTCGCCGGCGCCGCCCAGGACCTGCCCCAAGCGCTGATCATCAACCCCTACGACATCGAGGCAATCAAGTCGGCGCTGCTGACGGCACTGGCGATGCCCGACGAGGAGCGTCGGTCTCGAATGGAGTCGATGCGCGACCACGTGCGGCACAACGACGTGCATCACTGGGCGCAGAGCTTCCTGGAACGCCTTGCGACGGTGCCTCGCGACCGTCACCGCTTCTCGCTGTGGAACCTGCCGTTGTTGTCGCGCCTGTCCATGGCGTATCGGAGGAGACGCTGATGAGGATCGGACTGATCGCCCCGGCATGGCTGCCGATCCCTGCACCTGCATACGGAGGTACCGAGACGGTTGTCAACACGCTGGCTCGCGGATTGCACGCCGCGGGTCACGACGTCCTGCTCGTCTGTCACCCTGACTCGACCTGCCCGGTGCCGCGAGCGTCGGTGGTGCCCGCGAAGGACGCAACCCGGATGGGTCGAGCATCCATCGAGCTGGAACACGCCATCGGCGCCTACGACCTGGTGCGGGACTGTGATGTGGTGCACGACAACACGCTCGCCGGGCCGGTGTACGCGGCACGCTTCCCCGACCTGCCCGCAGTTGCGACGAACCACATGCCCTTCACCCGGACCATGACGGCGATCTTCGGGGCCGCAACGCCACACGTTGGCCTCATCGCCATCTCGCATTCCCACGCGGCCTCGACGAACCTGCCGATTGCCGGTGTGGTGCACCACGGGATCGACCTGGCGGAGTTTCCCGTCGGGGCCGGTGACGGCGGCTATGCGGCCGTGCTGTCGCGCATGACCCCGGAGAAGGGCGTTCACCGTGCCATCGCAATCGCCCGCACGGCCGGGGTGCAGTTGCGTATTGCCGCCAAGATGCGCGAGCCGCACGAGATCGAGTATTTCGACGAGTTCGTCCGGCCGCACCTCGGTGACGATGTCGTCTACCTCGGGGAACTCGGGGCGCACGACAAACGTGATCTGCTCGGTGGCGCCGTCGCGCTGCTCAACCCGATCGGGTGGCGTGAGCCCTTCGGCATGGCGATGGTCGAGGCGCTCGCCTGCGGCACACCGGTCGTGGGCTGCCCACAGGGCGCCGCCCCAGAGATCGTCGTTGATGGTGTGACCGGTTTCCTCAGCGACGACGACGACGAGTTGGTCACCGCACTGCAACGCGTCGGGCTGATCGATCGGGCAGCCTGCCGGCAGCGGGTGGCCGACTGCTTCTCGGCCGAGAGCATGGTCGCGGGCCATCTTCGCGTCTATGAGCAACAACGAAACGGCGGCCACCCAGAGGGCGGCCGCCGCAGCGTGTGACTGATCCGTCGACAGACGACGCTGGCTGTCGTTCCTACGAACAGTCGCTTCTTGGGGGACTCGTGATCAGCCGCCGGTCATGGCGGTGCTCATCTTCTGCAAGCAGGCCGAGATTGCGTTGGCATCTGCCGGGGAACTCGACGACAGCGTTGCAGCCTTGGTGCTCAGGTCGGTTGCGGTGGCGCTGAGGGCGGTGATGTCGCCGCTGGCCGGATCGGCCATGACCTTCTTGAACTGGTCAGCCAGGTCGTCGGCCGACTTGCAGAATGCAACGACGTCGGGGTTCGAGCTGGTACCGGCGTCGCCTGCGGGGGCGGCGGTCGTGTTGCCCGTGTCGCCGGCGTCTGCGGCGGGGGCGGCGGTCGTCTTGACAGTCTTGGCGTCGTCGCTGCACGCGGCGGCGCTGCTGACGAACACTGTTGCGACGAGCATCCAGGACATTGCTTTCTTCGATACCTTCATGGTGGGTTCCTCTCCCTTTGGGCGGCGACTGCCGCTCCGTTGAGATGAGTGTCGTCGCTTTCGCCGGGGAAGGCATGAGTAGTGGTTGCTCATTGTTGCGCGTCGTGGGGGCACGCGGCGTGAGTACCTGCTTGCCGTCAACCGGCCCGCAGCGGGGCGATGACCTGCTCTGCGAAACGGTGGATGGACTCGGTGGCCGTCGGGTTGCCGAAGTCGAGAACGAAGTGCTGCACGCCCAGGTCGGCGAGATGGCCGAGTTGTTCGACCAACTTCGCGCTGTCGTCGTCGCTCTCCGGCAGCGGCCGTTCGACGGTGGTGCTCACCTCGATGTCGGCCGGGTTGCGACCGGCCTGCTCGGCGGCGGCGCGGACGATGCCCAGTTTGCGGCTCCACGACTCCTCGTCGCGGAAGAAGCCGTTCCACATGTCGGCCAGTCGGCCCACCATCGGCAGACCGATCTTCTCGCCGCCGGCACCGATGCAGACGCGCGGCACCGGGTTCGGCAGCGGTGGTGCCGACGCGCCCTCGATGCGAAAGTACGTTCCCTCGAACGATGGCTCGTCCTGCGTCCACATCAGTCGGCAGATGGTGATCATCTCCTCCAGCTGCGCGAAGCGGACGGACGGCTTGGGGAAGTCGTAGCCGTAGGCGGCGTACTCGTCCTCGCGCCAACCCGCGCCGACACCGAGGATGAAGCGACCGCCCGAGAGCACCTGCAGCGTTGCCGCCATCTTTGCCGTCAACGCCGGTGGCCGATAGCCGTGACCCAACACGTGATGGCACAGCTGTACGTCGGGGTGACGTGCCGCCAGCCACGTGAGCGTGGTCCATGCCTCCAGGAACGGGTCGGTCTTGGCGTCGAAGCCGTAGAAGTGATCGGCGATCCACAGCGAGTCGAAGTAGGGCAGCGCCGTTGGCAAAATGTGCTGGTCCTGCCACGCTGCAATTGGCTGGTAGTCGCTCCAGCGGTTCCCGATGACGGGGGAGAGCCACCCGAACTTCAGGTCGCGGCTCATGCTGATTCCAGCGTGCTCTTCACGCGACCGAGGGTGCTGTTCATGCCCTTGACCATCGCTTTGGGGCGCAACAGGACTCGGTTGTACATGAAACCAGAGAAACCTTTGGCGGTGTAGTCGAACGACTCCGTGACCGAGGTGGAGTTGTCGGTCGTTGCCACGAATTCGTAGCGCCAGGTGGTGTAGCCCTCTGCAACGAACTCGAAGACGGCGCCCGGTTCGCAGGCGGTCACCTCCGAGGTGGTCGTCCACTTTTTGAGCGTGCGGCCAGCGACCTTGGCCACGTTGTCGCCTTCGAACTTGGCGCCGACGGCGGGTCCGGTCGCACCCCCCACCCAGCGGCCGGCGATGCACTCCGGACTCCAGTCGCCCATACGCGTGACGTCGGCGATCGCCGCCCACACTTCGTGGGCTGGACGGTTGATGGTGATCGTGGCGGACCCTGAACTCATGGCTGCAGCGTAGAGCCGTTGTTGCGGCATGTTGAACGCAGCCTCAGGTGTCACGTGAATGCGCAGAATTCGTTGCCTTCCGGGTCGGACATGACGCACCAGTCGATGTCGCCGTCTCGCATTCGTAGCAACGTCGCCCCTGCGTCGGTGAGGTCGTCGATGCTCGCATCGACCAGTTTCACGTCCCAGTGCACGCGGTTCTTCACCGTCTTGGGCTCGGGTACCGGGGTGAACACCCAGAACATGAACGGGAAGCCCGCGGCGTCCTGCACCCACACAAAGTCAGCACCGGGGCGTGTGCCGACCGTGCCGCCCGTTCGGGCCGCCCACCAGGTGGCGATGCTCAGCGGATCAACCGCGTCGACGACCAGTTCGAACGGGCCGCCGGGTGCATCGGGATACTGCGGGTGCGGGCCGAACACGCACAGCGCGACGCCATCGGGGTCGTTGAGCACGTACCAGCGCACGTCGTCGTTCGGCTCGCGCACGAGACGCGCACCAGCGGCGATCAGCGGCACGGGGTCGCCGCCGGCCACCCGCAGATCGAGGTGCACGCGACTCTTCCCGGCGGAGGCCTCCGGCACACCGTTGATCCAGATCGTTCGTTCCTTCGCACCGCCCGGCGGAGGCTCCAGATGGAAGTCGCCGCCCTCGTGCTCCACCACCGGTTGCGACAGGGCGCTGCCCCAGAACTGGGCGACGGCCTGCGGGCGTCCCTCGCCGCGCGTGACATCGATACAAAGATCCTTGAACATGACGTCAGGCATGACCGCGAACCTACCCGCGCCGCAATCCACAGTTGCCGCTTCGGCTCTGGCCGAACATGACCGGGCTGCCACACTTCGTTGATGAGCATCGATTCCGAACCGGACGCGCTGCGCGAGAAGTACCAGAGCGAGCGCGACAAGCGTCTCCGCGGCGACGGTAACGAGCAGTACGTGGAGATGGTGGGGCAGTTCGCCCACTACCTGGAGGACCCCTACGTCGAGGTGAAGGAGCGGCCCGCGCTGCACGACGAGGTGGAGGTCGTGGTCATCGGCGGCGGTTTCGGCGGACTACTGGTCGGCGCCCGTCTGCGCGAAGCCGGCATCGAAGACATCCGGATGATCGAGAAGGGTGGCGACTTCGGCGGCACCTGGTACTGGAACCGCTACCCGGGCGCGGCGTGCGACGTGGAGAGCTACGTCTACCTGCCGCTGCTGGAGGAAGTTGGCTACGTGCCGCGCAAGAAGTACGCGCCGGCTCCCGAGATCCTGGAGCACAGCCGCAACATCGCCCGCCACTTCCGCCTCTACGACAATGCATGCCTCTCCACCGAGGTCACCGACATGACGTGGAACGATGCCGATCGCCGCTGGATCATCACCACCAACCGTGGCGACGAAATGCGTGCACGATTCGTGGTCATGGCCAACGGACCACTTCATCGTCCGAAGCTGCCGGGTATCCCCGGTGTCGAAGGTTTTCAGGGTCACTCGTTCCACACCAGCCGTTGGGATTACGACTACACGGGCGGCGACTCGACGGGCGGCCTCGATGGCTTGAGCGACAAGGTCGTGGGCATCATCGGTACCGGCGCGACCGCGGTGCAGTGCGTGCCGCATCTCGGCGCCGCAGCCAAGCAGCTCCTCGTGTTCCAGCGCACGCCCTCGTCCATCGATGTGCGCGACGATCGGCCCACCGACCCCGAGTGGGAAGCGAAGCTGGAGCCCGGCTGGCAGAAGCGGCGGATGGACAACTTCAACAACCTCGTGTCGGGCATCCCAGAGTCCGAGGATCTGGTGAAGGACGGCTGGACCGACATCATCGGCAACCTGCTCATCCGTCTGCGCCAAGGCCAGGGCGGCAACATGAGCCCCGACGACATCGGCAAGGTGATGGAACTCGCCGACTTCGACAAGATGGAACAGATCCGCGCGCGAGTCGACGAGCTGATCGCCGACCCGTCGGTGGCCGAGTTGTTGAAGCCGTGGTATCGCCAGTTCTGCAAGCGCCCCTGCTTCCACGACGACTACCTGCCCACGTTCAACCGACCCAACGTCACGCTGGTCGACACCGATGGCAAGGGCGTCGACCGGATCAGCGAGCACAGCGTGTGGGCCAACGGCGTGGAGTATCCGGTGGACTGCCTGATCTACGCGACTGGCTTCGAGGTCGGTACCGACTACGCGCGTCGCGCCGGCTACGAGGTACACGGGCGTGATGGCATCACGCTGACCGAGAAATGGGCCGATGGTGCTGCCACCTTCCAGGGCTTCCACTCGCGTGGCTTCCCCAACTGCTTCATCGTCAGCATCGTGCAGTCCGGCTTCTCGGTGAACTTCCCGCACATGCTCGACGAGCAGGCGAAGCATCTCGGCTACATCCTGAATCACGCTGAAACCGAAGGGCTGACGCTGATCGAGGCGACGCAGGACGCCGAGGATGCGTGGGTGCAGACCATCGTGGAGATGGCTCAGTTCAACGTGAAGTTCCTGGAGGCGTGCACGCCTGGCTACTACAACAACGAGGGCAGACCCGCTGAGCGCAGCGTGCGCAACGGCAGCTACGGCGGTGGCTCACCCGCGTTCATCCGCGTGCTGGAGAAGTGGCGAGCCGAGGGCACGCTGCAGGGCCTCGAGCTCGCCTCCGACTGACATCACGAGTCAGCGGAGGTCTCCGACGGGCCCGACCGGTTCGATGGCCTGTGGAACGCGCCAGATCATCAAGTTCTGACTGCGGGCGAACACAGCGGTCGCGATCAGGGTGCCCAACATGGTCAGTAGGCCGCCACCGACCATGGTCCACCGGGCGCCGTACCGCTCGGCGATCCAGCCCAGCATCGGTGCGCCCACGGGCGTACCGCCCATGAAGATGGCCAGGTACAGGGCCATGACGCGGCCCCGCACCGCAGCGTCGGTGGACATCTGCACGAGTGCATTGGCCGTGGTGATGAGCGTCAGCGCGGTGATGCCGCACAGCGGCAGCACGAGCGCGAACGTGGCGTAGTTCGGCATCAGTCCGGCCACCGTCTCGGTCGCTCCGAATGCCAGCGACGCGCCGATGACCAACCGTTGGCGTGACAATGGTCGCCGAGCGGAGAGCAGTGAACCGGCGAGAGATCCGATGGCCAGGATGGAACCAAGTAGCCCGTATTCGCCGGCACCCTTGTCGAACACTTCGGTGGCCATCAGTGCGGTGGTCATCTGGAAGTTCAGGCCGAACGTGCCGGCCGAGAACACGATGGCCATGATCAGCATGATGTCGGGCCTACCGCGCACGTAGCGCAGGCCATCGCGAATCTGCCCCTTGCCGCGTGCCAACCGGTCGATCGGTGTCAGGTCGCTGGCGCGCATACGTTGGAGCGACACGAGTACCGCGATGTACGTGGCGGCGTTCACCAGGATGACCCAGCCGGTTGCGGCGGCACCCGAACCGAGGAGGGCGATGAGCCCGCCGGCCAGGGCCGGGCCGATCATGCGGGCAAGGTTGAACGACGCCGAGTTCAGCGCCACTGCGTTGGACAGCGTGGCCCGCGGCACCATCTCGTTGACGAACGCCTGGCGCGCCGGCGTGTCGAACGCCGCCGCCGTGCCGAACACGAACGCGATGACGTACACGTGCCAGGCAGCCACCCATCCGGCGACGGCCAGCAGCCCCAGCAGGCCGGCGGTGACCCCGAGCACCACCTGCGCCACCGCGATGACCCGTCGTTTCGAGAACCGGTCGGCGAACACGCCTGCCATCGGCGAGAACAGCAGCATCGGCAGGAACTGCAGACCGGTGGTGATGCCTAGCGCCTTACCGCTGCCGGTGAGCTGGAGCACCAGCCAGTCCTGGGCGACGCGCTGCATCCATGTGCCGATGTTGGAGACCAGCGAACCGATCGCGAACAGGCGATAGTTGCGGATGCGGAGCGCGGTGAACGTGGAGCTTCTGCCGCTCATGACAGTGCCAGCCGGTTGAGCAGAGGTGCAGCGTCGCGAAGTACTTCGCGTTCGTCAGGGGTGAGTTCAGCCAGGCGGATCGCGAGCCACGCAGTGCGACGACGCCGGTTGTCGATCAGCAGTTCCCGCGCAGCATCCGTGAGGTCGACCACGACCTGGCGCCCGTCGACGTCGTGTGGTCTGCGCACCAGCAGCCCGGCGTCGGCCAGCGAGTTCGTGATGCGGGTCATGGAGGGCGGTTTCACTCGTTCGATGTGCGCCAGCTCGCCGACGGTCAACTCGCCGTGCAGCTCGAGTGAACCGAGCGCTGCCAACTGGCTGAGGGTCAGGTCGGTGGAGCCGCGCTCCACCCGCAAACGGCGAGCGAGCCGCATGCTGCCCAACCGCAGCTCGCCGGCGAGGTCGATTTCGGGGGCGAGCGGCACGGTTGGATCATATCCTTAGCAATGCGAACGATCTTGGATGTTTTCGGACGCTGCGTTCCGTCAACCGTCGAGGACGTGCAGGACCGTGCCATCGATGCGGAGGTGGCTACAGCGAATAGTCTCGCCGTCATGCGACTCACGCCGACCGACCGCGACCGGCTGCTGATCTTCACGGCGGCTGAACTGGCGCGTGCGCGACGGGCGCGCGGCCTGCAGCTCAATGTGCCAGAGGCAACCGCCCTGATAGCCGACACCGTGTGCGAGGCGGCTCGTGATGGTGTGCGGTTGATGGAGGCTGCGGCCATGGGTGCCAGCGTGCTCACCGAGGCTGATGTGCTGCCGGGGGTCGCGGACATCGTGACCGAGGTGAAGGTGGAGGCCGTGTTCGACGACGGCACGCGGATGGTGGTGGTACGCAACCCGTTCGGCGAGGGTGCCGGGATGGGGTCGGACGCGCCCGGAGCTGTGCTCGTCGCGGCCCGCGAGTCGGTCGAGCTGTCGGGTCTTGTGTACCTGACCGTCACCAACACGTCGGACGTGCCGGTCAGCATCACGTCGCACTTCCACTTCTTCGAGGTCAACCCGCGGTTGTCGTTCGACCGGAGCCTGGCGTACGGGATGCGACTGGCGATTCCCGCCGGGGCGGCGAAGCGGTTCGAGCCCGGCGAGCCGACGCAGGCGCCGCTGGTGCCGATCGGCGGTGCTCGGATCGCCATCGGGTTCGCAGGCCTGGTCGATGGGCCGCTGGACGCGCCCGGGGCCAAGCAAGCCGCACTCGCTCGTGCCACCGAACAGGGCTACCTGGGGGCGGCATCATGAGCGGCTCGGACTCGCACGATCACGGCCACTCACACGGTCACGGCCACTCACACGATCACGGCCACTCACACGGGCAGCGCCATTCGCACGGCGAGTTCGAGCACAGCCACGACGACGGTGCGGTGCCACACAGTCACGTTCACACAGATGAGATCCTGCCCGACGCGTACGCCGCCATCCACGGTCCCACCGTCGGCGACAGGGTGCGCCTCGGCGACACCGGTCTGGTGATCCAGATCGAGTACGACGCGCAGCAGCGCGGCAACGAGTTCCTCGCCGGCTTCGGCAAGACCGCCCGCGACGGCTTGCTGTTGAAGGCGGCTGCCGTTCGTGATACCTGCGACGTGGTCATCTCCAACGTCGTCATCATCGATGCCACCCGTCGTATCGGCAAGGTCAGTATCGGCATTCGCGAGGGTCGCATCTGCAGTGTCGGTCGTGCTGGCAACCCCGACATGCAAGACGGAGTCGACGTCGTTGTCGGTACCGGCACCACCATCATCAGCGGCGAGGGTCTGATCGCCACCGCCGGCGCGATCGACACGCACGTGCATCTGATGTCGCCTCGCATCATGGAGGCGTCGCTCGCATCGGGTGTCACCTCGATCATCGGGCAGGAGTTCGGGCCGGTGTGGGGCGTGGGTGTCAACTCGCCGTGGGCCTTGCGGCACGCGTTCAACAGCTTCGATCAGTGGCCCGTCAACATCGGCTTCCTGGGTCGCGGCTCGTCGTCGAACGATGCGCCGCTGATCGAGGCGCTCGTCGAAGGCGGTGCCTGCGGCTTCAAGGTGCACGAGGACATGGGCGCGCACACTCGCGCACTCGACACCGCTCTGAATGTGGCGGAAGCGTTCGACGTACAGGTCGCGCTGCACACAGACGGCCTCAACGAGTGCCTCTCGGTGGAGGACACGTTGAGCGTGTTGGCCGGACGCACCATCCACGCCTTTCACATCGAGGGCTGCGGCGGCGGGCACGTGCCCGACGTGTTGAAGCTGGCCGGCGTGGCGAACGTGATCGGTTCGTCCACCAACCCCACGCTGCCGTTCGGACGCGATGCGCTCGACGAGCACTACGAGATGATCTTCGCTGCTCACGGTCTGAACCACCACTCGCATTCCGACCATGCGATGGTCACCGATCGCATCCGCAACGGAACAATGGGAGCAGAGGGTGTGCTGCACGATCTCGGTGTCATCGGCATCACGTCCAGCGATGCGCAGGGGATGGGGCGTGCCGGTGAGACCGTCCGGCGTACGTTCCAGTTGGCAGCGAAGAACAAGCAGGACCTGCTGACCGAGCCGACGGTGCACGACAACGATCGCGTGCGCCAGTACATGGCCAAGCTCACCATCAACCCAGCGATCGCACACGGCTTGTCGCACGAGATCGGTTCGCTCGACGTGGGCAAGCTGGCCGACATCGTGCTCTGGCGACCAGACCACTTCGGTGCCAAGCCGCAGCTGGTGCTCAAGGCCGGCTTCCCCGCGTACGGCGTCACCGGCGATCCCAACGCCACCACCGATTCGTGCCAGCCACTGGTGATGGGCCCGCAGTTCGGTTCGTACGGCTCGACCGCGGCCGACCTCTCGGTGGCCTTCGTCAGTCAGGCTGCCATCGATGCCGGCGACGACCACATGACCACGCGCCGCCGCCGTGTCGCCGTGAAGGGCACGCGCAACATCGGCCCGGCCGACATGGTGCTGAACAACAGGCTGGGCACCGTCGACGTCGACGCGACGACAGGCATGGTGTCGTTCGACGGCGAACGCGTCTACTCGGCGCCGTCGGAGTCCGTGTCACTCAGCCGCCTCTACTTCCTCTGATCGCGCAAGGAGTCTCCTCACATGACCACGCCTCGCCTCGCCGGCTTCTCGATGCCTCCCGAGTGGGCGCCGCACGAGCGCACCTGGATGGAGTTCCCGCCCGCCAATGAGGGCTTCGGCGACGGCAGCGATGGACTGTTGGGCACTGTTCGGGAGGTGTGGGCCAGCGTGGCCAACACCATCAACCGTTTCGAACCGGTGTCGCTGGTGTGCAACCTCGGCGATGGTTCCGTTGCACGCACATTGGTCGACGAGTCGATCGAGATCCATGAGACGCCGATCGGTGACTCGTGGGCTCGCGACAGCGGCCCCACGTTCCTGACGCACCCTGACGGGCGGTTGGGCGCGACCCATTGGAAGTTCAACGGTTGGGGCGATGCCGGCTTCTCCGACTGGACCGACGAGCAGCACGTCGGTGCCTTCATGGCGGGCCTTGCGGGGGCCGAACTGTTCAGCTCGCCGATGGTCAACGAGGGCGGCGGCATCCACGTCGATGGCGAGGGCACCGTGCTGTGCACCACCACCGTGCAGCTCGACCCCGGTCGCAACCCGACGATGAACGCCGAGTCGGTGGAGACCGAGGTCAAGGCGTACCTCGGTGTCAGCTCGATCATCTGGCTGCCGCGTGGGCTCACCAGGGACTACGACCGTTTCGGCACTCGCGGGCATGTCGACATCTGTGCCTGTTTCGTGCGGCCGGGTGTGCTGCTGGCCCACCGCCAGACCGACCCATCGCACCCCGACTTCGAGGTGACCAACGAGTACATCGAGCTGCTGCGTGGGTCGACCGATGCCAAGGGTCGTGAGCTGGAAGTGATCGAGGTGCCGGCCCCTGTGCAGACCCGCGATGCCGACGGTGAGTTGGTCGACTGGAGCTACCTCAACCACTACATCTGTAACGGTGCGGTGATCCTGTGCAGCTTCGACGACCCGAACGACGAAGCCGCCGCGTCGATCCTGGAAGGCGTCTACCCGGGTCGTGAGATCGTGCTGCACGACGCCCGCGACATCTTCGCCGCCGGCGGTGGCATCCACTGCATCACCCAACAACAACCGGCGATCGAGCCGTGAGCGTTGTGTGCGAGTGGCGTGGGTCGTTCAGCAATCAGGAACTCAACGTGCTGCATGCTGAAGCGTTCGAGACCCGCGTGTTCACTGCAGCTGAGTGTGACTCGGTGCGCCAGACGGTCAAGAACAGCCTCGGATGGGTGACTGCTCGCAGCGATGGGCAGCTGGTCGGGTTTGTGAACGTGCCATGGGATGGCGCGGTGCACGCCTGGCTGCAGGACACGATGGTTGCCGTCGCGACTCGTGGCAATGACGTTGGCTCGGGTGTCGTGGCGGTCGCGCGCGAGCACGCAAGAGCTGCGGGTTGCGAATGGCTGCACGTCGATTTCGACGACCACCTGCGATCGTTCTACTTCGACGCCTGCGGCTTTCGCCCGACCAACGCCGGCCTCATCGCCCTGCAGGAGTAGCACGTTGGTGCTGTGAGGTATCGGGAGTGCTCTGAGTGGTTGCAACGGTTCAGCTGAACCGCTGTCGCTGGTTCCAGGCGGTTCGCCAGGGGTCGTGCCACGGGGTGTTGGAGAACAGGGTCATGAGGGTCCAGTCGAGGTCGAGGTGGTCGCCTTGCCACTGGCAGCGACCGTCGGCGGCCTGGCGGGCGTGGGCGTGGACATTGTCGGGGTTGCCGCGTTGTGTGACGACGGTTGCCGGGAGCGTCCGGCCGTTGGGGAGGGTGAATTCGATGGTGCCGTCGGGGAGTCGTGTGGCGTGCCAGTGGCCTTCGTGGAGGCGATGGTGGTGGTAGGCGCAGACGAGTAGCAGGTTGTCGATGTGATCGGTTCCGCCGTGACCGCGGTGGTGCAGGTGGTGGATCTCGCGGCGGGCGCGGTGGTCGCAGCCTGGTACCCGACATGTGCGGTCGCGTAGTTGTACGAGGCGTCGTAGGCGGCCGCGGATGACGCTGCTGCGATTCGACACCGCAATGACATCGTTGCCGTGAGTGACATCGTTGCCGTGCGTGTCGTGGGTGCCGTGGGTGACGGTTTCGTGGTCGGCGTCGCACCACAGGGCGTTGGGCTGTGTCGTCGCTGATGCCGACGACCGTGGTGTCGTCGCGCCCGTCGGCGTGGGCCTCTTGCTGGTCGTCGCCGGTGTGCAGGTGAACCAGGTACCGGGGACGGTTGGTGGTGAGTTGGTCGTCGGTGGCGGCGAGCGCGGCGCCGGCCATGGCAACGATTGCGTCGGCGCGTCGAGCGGCCAGTGTGGGTCGTTCGCCGTCGGGTTGCGGCCCGGCCTTTGGCGTGAGATGGTCGATGGCGGAGAGGACTTCCATGCCCACCGGGGCGGGAAGGGTGATGGTGAGCGTGATGGTGCGGTCGTCGTTGTGGCGCACGTGCAGCCCGCGTTTTGCCCATTGAACGTCGTCGCTGGCGTGGTCGTCGGGTGGCAGTGCCCGTCGGTAGCCGGCCACGACGCGTTCGACCTGGGCGGTGGTGCCCGCGAGGGCGATGTCGACGAGGCCGGCTTCGTTGGCGGGCTCGACGATGCGGGTGATGGCGCGCACTTTCGAATACGAGAGTCGACCGAGTTGCATCTGTTGCGCGATCAGCGGTGACACGGCGAGGGCGTGGGCGACGCGGAGTTTCTCGCGTGCGGTGCGGGCGTCGAGACCCAACTGCCATGCCATCCAAGCCACGCAGGATTGGCATTCCCATTGCTGCCAACCCAGTCGCCGGTCGAACTCGGCAAGCAGGGCGAACCAGCGGTATTCGGCTGCGGCGAGGTTGGCCGACCAGGTGCACAACTCGGCCTCCAGACGCTCCAACGGCACATCGGCAAGGTCGCTCGTCGCAGAAATGGTGTCCATGATCGAACAGTACGGAAAGGGTCTGACACAGTTTCCATGACCCAAAACGGTTCAGCTGAACCGCCTGCTTCGACTGTCAGAAGGAGATGACGGTGACAAGCCCAGTTGCGGCCTTGGCAAGTCGTAGGTCGCTCGTGACCAGGGCGGCGCGGAGGTCCTCGGCGAGCGCGACGTAGCTGGCGTCGTACGGCGTCATGTTGTGTCGCCAGCTCCACATCTGCTCGGTGTACGGCCAGGTGTGCAGGTATTCGATCGGCGCCTGCTGCAATGCGGTGGCCAACCGGTCGGCGTCGTGCAGCGCCCCGGACGCCGCTGTTCGCCGAAGGAAGGCGAGCACTTCGGGTATCAGCAGGTCGGGGGCGAACAGGTCGTCGTCGAACACCGCAAGCAGCTGATCTGCTCGTGGGCTTCCCGTCAGCACGTCGATCATGGCCGAGGCATCAACCACCTTCATCGGCGGGCGCGCTCGGCGTCGATCGCCGCCGTGATGTCGTCCCGGCTGAACCCGTGGCGTGGCAACTGCGCGGCCGCCGCCAGCCATTCGCTGTGCGCGGGCCGGCGGAGGTCCTTGCGGATGAGCTCGAGCACGTAGTCGCTGATGGTGGAGCCTGCGGCAGCCGCGCGGCGACGCAGCTGATCGTGTACTTCAGGCTCGACGTTCTTCACCTGCAGGTTGCTCATGGCATGAATCTAGCATGCTCTCGGCATGCTCATTCTCGCGGCGAATGTGTGGATGTTTCGTTTCTCCACCTCTGTCGTATTGGGGTCGGCGAGGCGACGGTCGCACGTCACGCTCACCCACGCAGCGGCCTGGTCGTCGATTGCGGTGCCCTCGATGAAGCCTGCGACCAGCCGTTGTCGGACGAGGCGGGTAACGGGTCGCAGCAGGAATGGAACCGAATCGGGCTCGCCGGTGGTCATCAACATCCAACTGAACATCACGTCGGCGAGAGGATCGCCGATCGCGACATTGCTCCAGTCGATCACCACCGGCCCGCTGTCGGTGAGCATGACATTGTCGGGGTGCAGGTCGAAGTGGAGTATCGAATTGCCGGCGCTGAATCTCGGTAGGTCGAGAGCCCCGACCGGCACCTCGTGTATCCGTCGTTGCACTTCAGCGAGTTGGCGGCCGATGGCCGCGGCCCGCCACGGTTGTGAGGTCAGCACGTCCATCAGTGAGCGGCCGTGGATGCGCTCCATCACGATCTCGTCGCCGCTGGCCGAGTACACCTCGGGGACGGGCGCGCCGTGCGCACGCAGGTGTCGCATCGCGACGGCCTCGCGTTCGACGAGACCGGGGTGCGGCGTCCGGTACCGGCGCACCACGCGACCGTTCCCGGAGTCGAACACGTCGGCAGCTCGGCCTCGGCCAATGAGCCGCAGGTCAGTCATTGCTTCGCCGCGTGCCGAGCCACATTCGGTCGACGCTAACGGATCGTACGTAGCTGGGAAGTCCTTGCCGAACGCGCCCGCAGCGGGCGTTTCAAGTGGGTAGAGCTGCGGCCCCAACGGTCTATGGCACACCACAGAAGTACGTTCGAAGGTGGGGTGCCTCAGAACCTTTCTTTTCGTGGGCATCGAGCCTTGAAGTCGCAACAGGCTGACGCAAAGAAGGAGGGACGAGGCCTTCGATCAGGCAGGATTGTCGGCCGTGAGCAGCATCGTCGTCTCTGAACTGGAATATGCACCACCGGGAGCCGACTCGTTGTTCTTCGACGTCGGCTTCGGTGTGGCGCCTGGCGAGCACGCGGCGCTGGTCGGTGCCAACGGGGTCGGCAAGAGCACCATTTTGCGCATTCTCTCCGGCGAACTGCAGGCAGACGAGGGCGAGTTCGCGCTCGGCGGCACCGTGCTCACCATGACGCAGGACGTTGGGATGTCGCGCCCCACCGACACTTTGCGCGAGATGCTCATCGAGGTGGCGCCGCGCGAACTGCGGAATGCCGGCCGGGCGATGGTGGCCGCTGAGAAGGCGATGATGGACGGCAGCGACGACGGCATGTTGTTCGCCGACGCCATCACCCACTGGGGCGACATGGGTGGCTACGAACTGGAATCGCAATGGGCGGCCGCGGCCCGGCGCAGCGTGAAGACGCCGGTGGCGGACTTCCACACCCGACTGGTCAGCGAACTCAGTGGTGGCGAACGTAAACGGCTGGTGCTCGATCTGCTGCTCACCAGCAACGCCGACATCCTGCTGCTCGACGAGCCGGACAACTACCTCGACATCCCCACCCGCGTCTGGCTGGAAGAGCAGATCAAGGCGTGCAAGAGCACCATCTTGATGGTCAGTCACGACCGCACGCTGCTCGAGCGTGTGGCCAACAAGATCATCGTGATCGAAGGCTCGGGCGCGTGGGTGCACGGCGGCTCGTACGCCACCTTCCCCGACGCCCGTGCCAAGCGGCAGGAACTGCTCGGCGACGCGCTCAAGCGGTGGACGGTGGAGGAACGCCGCCTGCACGAGCACATGAAGATCATGAAGACCAGGGCGGCGCAGAACTTCAAGAACGCCACCAAGGCCAACGCGGCCGAAACGCGGTGGGAGAAGTTCGTGGCGGCCGGGCCACCACCGCCGCCGGTGCCCGACCAGCAGATCTATGTCTCGCTGCGCGGCGCCGACTCGGCGCGACGGGTCGTGAAGATGGACGACGTGTCGGTGGGCAGCCTGTTCCTGCCGTTCAGCGACGAGGTCCACTTCGCCGAACGCCTTGGCCTGATCGGCCCCAATGGCACCGGCAAGACGCACCTGCTGTCGGCGTTGCACGGCACCGCCACCGAGGTGAAGGGCACCATTCAGTTCGGCCCGCGCACGTCCGTCGGCATGTTCAACCAGGTCAACGATCGGCCCGAATGGCGCGGTAAGCAGATCCTCGACATCATCCGCCAACGCCTGCACGACGACGAGAAGTGCATGCGTTCGCTGGCCCGCTACGGCCTGGTCAACAATGCCCGACAAGAGTTCCAGACGCTGTCCGGTGGCCAGAAGGCACGGCTCGAGATCCTGTGCCTGGAGCTCGACGGGCACAACGTGCTGCTGCTCGACGAGCCCACCGACAACCTCGACATCGAGTCCAGCGAGTCGCTGGAACTGGCGCTCGACGGCTTCCAGGGAACAGTCATCGCGGTCAGTCACGACCGCACGTTCCTGGCCAAGTTCGACCGGTTCATCATGATCAACGACGACGGCGGTGTGTACTCACTACCCGACTACGAGGTGGCGATGATCGCCCTCGCCGCGCCGGAGAACCTGAAGAACGTACGCCTGGCCAAGCCGCTCACCTGAGCCAGCGTCTTTAGGGATGCAGGGCCGCCCACGCGTCGACGAGGTCGCGCTGCGCGCCTACCTCCGGGCCGGCCATCGGACGGTGCAGTGCGATGTGTGTGAGCGCGTCGGGCAGTGACATGCCCAGTTCCATCAGCACGCACACGGCCATGGTGCCGGCGCGGCCGATGCCGGCGGCGCAATGCATGAGCAGGTGCTCGCCATTGTCGAGGCGTCGCACGAGTTCGGCGATGAACGGCTCGGTGCCAGCCAAGCCCGGAGCGTGCAGATCGTGGATGGGGAACCACACGGCAGTGCCGCCGTCGTGTGCGCGCAGCCACGCGAGGTAGGCGGGGTAGCGGTCCTCGAGCTCGTGGGCCTCGACGAGGCAGACAGCGGTGGTGGCGCCGCATTGCGCCATTGCCGCTGCATGGTCCGGGCCGATCGCGTGCTTGCCGCACAGGGAGAGACCGCCGGCCGACCGCGGCAGCGGGATGGTGTCGATGCCACCGTTTCGCCCGCGCGGTCCCAGCCAGTCCGTCATGTCCGCGACGGTAACGCAGCATCACGATTTCCTCACACCTGTCGTGCAGGATGCGAGCAATGAAGACGTTTCGAATGACCATGGTCCTGGCTGTCGTGCTGGTCGCGGCGTGCTCCTCGCCGGCTGCCACCGGCCCCACGGACCCGACCTCGACCACGACCTCGACCACGACCTCGACCTCGACCACCTCTGTTCCTGAGACGACCACGGTTCCTGAGACCACCTCTGTTCCTGAGACGACCACGGTTCCTGAGACGACCGTGGCCCTCCCCGGTATCGCCGCGACCGGTCAGGTCATCGACAGCACGCTCGTCACGGCTGATGGCCGCACTCGCGTGTACCGCATCTACGTGCCCTCACACCTTCCCGAAGGTCCCGTGCCGCTGTTGCTCGCCTTTCATGGTGGCACCGGCTTCGGCAAGCAGTTCGAGCGCAACTCCGGCTTCGACGAGCTCGCCGAGGCGAACGGCTTCCTCGTCGTGTACCCCGATGGCATCGGAGCTGGAGCCGACGAGACGACCAATCGCACGTGGAATGGCGGCGACTGCTGCGGCGCGGCTGCTCGCAAGAACGTCGACGACGTCGGCTTCGTGGCCCAACTGCTGGATACGTTGGAAGCCGACTACGACATCGACACGAACCGAGTGTTCGCTGCCGGTCACTCGAACGGCGGCATCCTCAGCTACCGGTTGGCCTGCGAACTGTCCGATCGCATCGTTGCCGTCGGTCTGCAGTCGGGCACGCTCGGCATCGACGACTGTTCACCCACCAGACCTGTGTCGCTGCTCCACATCCACGGGACGGCTGACACCAACCTGCCGATCGACGGGGGAGTGGGTGCGGACAGCGCTGCAGGCGTCGCCTTCACGTCGCCCCGGCTGGCGGTGCAGACGTTCGCCGTCGCAGACGGATGCGCCGCCGACCCGACAGTGACTGGCGACGCAGCCAACACCGACCTGACCGTCGACACGTGGTCAGGATGCGCGGGCGCCACCGAAGTGAAGTTCGTGGCCGTCGCCGGCGCCGCCCACTCGTGGATGGGACACGTGCCATCCAATCCGACCGCATCGCCTGCGTATCAGGGCCTGGACTCGAGCTACGAGATCGTTGCCTTCCTGCTTTCTCATCCCCGAACGGCGACCTGACTGCTGTAGCTTCGCCACTCGTGCCCTCTGTGAACCGTTCGCAGCCTGTCGTTGCCGGCGTCATCGCCGCGCTGGTCGGCTTCTCCAGTTCGTTCACGATCGTGCTCGCCGGCCTCGTCGCGGTCGGAGCGACCGACAACCAGGCGTCGTCGGGGCTACTGGTGTTGTCGGTGTCGATGGGCGTGGTCGGCATGTGGGCCAGTTGGAGCCAGAAGCTCCCGATCAGCATTGCGTGGTCGACGCCGGGTGCTGCGCTCCTCGTGTCGTCAGGCGCGATCGAAGGTGGCTATCGGGCTGCATTGGGGGCCTTCGTGGTCGCCGGTGTGCTGACCGTCATCGCGGGACTCTGGCGTACGTTGGCACGCTGGATCGGCATGATTCCCGGCCCACTGGCGAGTGCCCTGCTGGCGGGTGTGTTGCTGCCGGTGTGCTTCTCGCCGGCGAAGTCGATGGTGGCCGAACCGTGGATGACCGCACCGGTGATCATCGTGTGGGCCGTGCTGATGCGCTTCGCCCGGCGCTGGGCCGTGCCGGGTGCGTTGGTCGCGGCGGTGATCTCGATCGCGGTCGGGCGGTCGGACTCGGCAGCGGCGTTCGTACCCAGTTGGCCGCATCTCACGTTCAACACGCCAGGTTTCGAGATCGGCGCCATCGTCGGGCTCGGCATCCCACTCTTCATCGTGACGATGGCCTCGCAGAACGTCGCCGGCATGGCGGTGCTGCGCAGCTTCGGCTTCACACCGAGACTGCAACCGCTGCTGATCGCGACCGGCGCGACGACTGCGGTCGGCGCCCCGTTCGGCGCGCACGGCATCAACCTTGCCGCCCTCACGGCAGCGCTCGTGGCGGGGCCGGACGCAGACCCGGAACCGGATCGTCGTTGGGTGGCCGCGTTCTCCTGCGGCGTGTCCTACGTCGTCATGGGGCTCCTTGCCGGCGTGGCGACCGCGTTGGTGGCGTCTGCCCCACCGATCCTGATCGAAGCGGTGGCCGGGCTCGCGCTCCTCGGCGCTCTGGCGGGGGCGTTGGCTGCCGCAATGGCCGACCCTGTCATGCGTGACGCCGCCGTGATCACACTGGTCGTCAGCGCGTCAGGCATGACGGCGTTCGGTATCAGTGCTCCGTTCTGGGGGCTCAGCGCCGGCCTGTTGTTCCACGGCCTCAGCCGTATCGGGGTGCGCTACGCCGCGTAGGGTTCGGTGATGGCCGTCATTTCGTTCAGTCGTCGTCTCCGCGAACTCTCCGAAGCCCAGCCGGATCGGGCTGCCATCACCTGCGCCGGTGAGACCATCACCCGCAGCGAACTGGTGCAGCGCGGCGACGACCTCGCCGTCTACCTCAGCGAGCACGGCGTGCGCGAGGGCGACATGGTCACCATCGCGGTACCCAACAGCATCGACTGGTTCGTTGCCTACCTCGCGACCTGGCGGCTGGGCGCCATCCCGCAGCCGATCTCGTGGCGGCTGCCCCAGCGAGAGTTCGAAGCCATCCTCGAACTGGCTGATCCGAGCGCGGTCGTCGGCGCCGAGGAGGGCTCCATCGAAGGCCGCTGCTGTGTGCCCTTCGGTTTCCGCGCGCCGTATGCCGATGCCTCTCACCTTCCCGACCTCATCTCGCCCGCATGGAAGGCGCCGACCTCGGGTGGCAGTACCGGCCGACCCAAGCTGATCGTCTCGGGCGACCCGGCAGCCATCGACACCGAAGCACCGGCACCGTTGCTGCTCGGCAACGACGGCTGCCTGGTGATGCCCGGACCGCTCTATCACAACGGTCCCGGCGTGTGGAGCTGCCAGGCACTGCTGGCCGGTAACCACATCTCGCTGTTGGCGAAGTTCGACGCGGAAGCCACCCTTGCGGCCATCCAGGAACATGCGGGCACCGTGCTCTACACGGTGCCCACGATGATGAAGCGCATCTGGCGCCTCCCGTCGGACGTGCGTGAGTCGTTCGATCTCTCCAGCCTGCAGGTGGTGTGGCACCTGGCCGAGCCGTGCCCCGTGTGGCTCAAGCAGGTGTGGATCGACTGGCTCGGTGCCGATCGAATCTTTGAGCTCTACGCCGGCACCGAAGCGCAGACCGCGACCGTCATCACCGGTGCGGAGTGGCTCGCGCACCAGGGTTCAGTGGGCCGCGCACAGCCGGGCACGGTGCTGATCACCGACGACGACGGCAACCCGCTGCCCGCCGGTGAGATGGGGGAGGTGTGGTTGCGTAGTTCGCGCGACACCCCCACCTATCGCTATCTCGGTGCGGCCGCTCGCACGCGTGAAGGTGGCTGGGAATCGCTGGGCGACCACGGCTACCTGGACGCCGACGACTACCTCTACCTGGGTGACAGGGCCGCCGACATGATTCTCTCCGGCGGAGCGAACATCTATCCGGCCGAGATCGAGGCAGCGCTGCAGGAGCATGCCGGGGTGCACTCGTGCGCAGTCATCGGGCTGCCCGACGAGGACCGCGGCAACTCCGTCCACGCGATCATCGAGGCCGACCCCGCGGAGATCGACGAGGCAGAGCTAAAAGCGTTCCTCGCCGAGCGACTGGTCATCTACAAGGTGCCGCGCACGTTCGAGTTCGTGTCCGAACCGTTGCGCGACGATGCCGGCAAGGTGCGCCGCACCGCGCTGCGTCAGGCGCGACTGGATGCCACGCAATGAGCAACGAACTGACCGGGCAGACCGTCGAGCTGTTGCAGACGCTCATCCGCAACCAGTGTGTCAACGACGGCACGGCCACCTCCGGTCACGAATCTCGCAACGCCGATGTACTGGCGCAGTTCCTCGGCGGCACCGGACTGGACCTTCACCAGACAGGTCCATCGGCGCAACGCCAATCGTTGGTGGCGCGCATCGAAGGCAGTGACCCCGACGCGCCGAGCCTGTGCCTGATGGGTCACACCGACGTGGTGCCGGTGAACGCCGCCGGCTGGACGCGCGACCCGTTCGGCGGCGAGTTGATCGACGGTCCGACGGGGCCCGAAGTGTGGGGTCGCGGCGCGGTCGACATGTTGAACCTGACCTCGTCGATGGCCGTTGCGTTTCGTCACCTCGCGATGACTGGCTTCCGACCCAAGGGCGACCTGATCTACTTCGCGGTGGCGGACGAAGAGTCGGGCAGCGCGCACGGGATGCGCTGGATGGCTGACAACGAGGCCGACTCGATTCGCGCCGACTATGTCCTCACCGAGAATGGCGGGCTGCACAGTGGCCCTCACGAGCAGCCGTACGTGGGTATCAACGTCGGTGAGAAGGGTGTCGCTTGGCGCCGCCTTCGTGTGCGCGGCACGCCCGGCCACGGCAGCACTCCGTACAAGGCGAACAATGCGCTGATGACTGCCGCCGCCGTGGTGCAGCGCATCGGCGAGTACCGGCCGGCGCCGCGCTTTCACGAACTGTGGCGCATCCAGGTGGAGACGCTGGGCGTGTCCGACGAGGTCCAGCGCCAACTGCTCGACGTCGACAGCATCGACACGTTCCTCGATGACCTGCCGGGCGGTGGCCCCGGGGCGTTTCTGCACGCATGCACGCACACCACCTTCTCGTGCAACACCATCGGACCCGGCGGCGACAGTGCCGACGGTGCCACGCCGATGAAGACCAACGTGATCCCGGATTGTGTCGACATCGGTGTCGACGTGCGCACGCTGCCCGGAGAGCACTCCGAGGATGTCGACGCGCACCTGCGTGCCGCGCTCGGCGACCTGTACGACCGGGTGGAGGTGGAGATCGTCATGAACGATGCAACCTCGATCAGCCGCAGCGGTACGCCACTGTGGGATTCCTTGGCGCGCAGCATCGCCAAACCGTTCCCCACTGCGCAGCTCACGCCGCAGCTGATGGTCGGTTTCACCGACTCGCGCATCTACCGTCAGATGGGAGCCGTGGCGTACGGCGCCGGCCTGTTCAGTCCAGACCTCGATGCGGCTGACTTCGGCCGTCGGTTCCACGGCCACGACGAGCGCGTCGACGTCGAGAGCCTGCGCCTGACCACCAACCTCTGGCTCGACGTGGTCCGCGACCTACTCGGCTAGTGCCCGCACGCGGTCGTGGAAAAGCGGCCCTCGCGCACGCACTAACGTCCTGCCCGGGGGTTGACCAAAAGGGTTGGACGGGTTCATGGGTGGATTCGACACAGACATCCTCGCCACAGCGCTACCGGTTGTAGCGCTCGCGAGCATGGGTGCCTTCTTCTTTGCGCGGTTTCGCAAGGGTTGGCCCTCGCGCTCACGAGCGGTTGCCTGGCCGCAGACGATGGGAACGGTGCTGAGCGCAACGGTGCAGGTGGCCCAACGCGGCACCACCCGCCAGGAAGCGCCGTTGGTGCTCTACGCCTATCAGGTCGACGGTCAGATGTTCCAAGGGCATCGTGTGCGCGTCACGGACGACCCGAGTCGCGTTCATCTCGCTGATGCCGACAGCAGTGCCTCCAACACGGTTGCGCGCTACCCATCGGGTGCACCGGTCGTCGTGTACTACGACCCCGCCAATCCGGCGAACTCAGCGCTCGAACGCTGACCGAACTGGTCTGGGACGTCGTGGTCAGACGGACACGCACTGAACCTGTCACGTTTGGCGTCGCCCGATCGTCGGAGAAGTATGAGCGACGTGACAAGCCCGATGACCACGACAGTGCAGACCGATGCAGTGGTCGTTGGCGGCGGCATGGCGGGGCTTGCTGCCGCGCAACTACTGCGCCGGGTAGGTGTGGCAACGGTGGTGCTCGACCCGCAACCGCTCGGTGGGCGTGCCCGTAGCGATCGGCGTGGCGGCTTCGTGTTCAACCGCGGTCCTCACGCCCTGTACCTGGCCGGCGAAGGGTTCAAGGTGCTCGCGCGACTCGGTGTGAATCCGGAGGGCGGACCACCGAGCACTGGTGGGAAGGGATCGGTCGGCGACCGAATGGGCGCGCTGCCGCTCGGTGCAACTGCGCTCGTGCGGACGTCGCTGCTGGGCGTGCGAGGAAAGCTGGCTCTGGCCAGGCTGATGACGGGGGTGGCGAAGGTCGACACCGCCGAGCTCGGGGGTGTCTCGTTCGCGAGTTGGCTGGACGAACAGCATCTGCCTGTCGATGCGCGCCAGATGGTGGAGGCGATCGCGCGGATATCGACCTACGCGAACGCCCCGGAGACCGCCGCGGCCGACCTGATCGTGTGCCAGCTGCAACTGGCCGTTGCGGGCGGTGTTCGGTACGTGAATGATGGCTGGCAGTCGATGGTCGATGCGCTCGCCACCGGCCTGGATGTGCACCGGCTGACGGCGTTACGAGTGCACTCCGAAGGCGGTGGGGTGTCGGTGGAGAGCGCCGAAGGAACGACAGTGGTCGCGAAGTGTGCGGTGATAGCAGCCGGCACGCCGGAGATGACCGCCAGAATGCTCGGTCGTGCGTCGTTTGCCGTTGGCCCGCCCGTCGAAGCTGCGTGCCTCGACCTCGGAACGTCGGTGCCCTCCGAGCCCGGGCTCTTGCTCGGCATCGATCGGCCGTTGTACCTGTCGAACCACTGCCCCCCTGCCCGGCTCGCGCCGAGCGGTCGATCAATGGTGCACGTTGCCCGCTATCTCGCCCCGGGCGAACGAACGGAGCCGGCGGAGCAGAAGGCGGAGCTGCTGGCGTGGGCAGCGCGCGTTGGGTTGACCGAGGATCGCATCGTCGAGCAGCGTTACCTGCATCGCATGACGGTGGTCGCGGCGCTGGCAACGGCCGAGCTCGGCGGTCTTCGCGGACGCCCGACGATCAGCGACACCGGCCTGCCCGCAGTCTTCCTCGCCGGCGATTGGGTGGGTCCGCGAGGACATCTTGTGGATGCCTCGCTCGCCAGCGCACATGATGCGGCTACTGCCGCTGCAACACTGTTGGGCCGTTGACTACCAACCGACCAGAGGGTGCCGAGATGCCGGATCCGTTCGCTGCTGAACGCGCCAGGCTGCAGGCGCTTGCCTATCGAATGCTCGGCTCGATCGCTGACGCCGAGGATGTGGTGCAGGAAGCGTGGCTGCGCTGGGATGGCCTCGGTATCGCGGGTCGAGCCGAAGTGGGCCGACCCGCTGCGTGGTTGACAACCGTTGCCTCCCGGCTGGCGCTCGACAAGCTGAAGGCCGCCCAACGCCAACGCGAGGAGTACGTCGGTCCGTGGTTGCCCGAGCCGATACTCACCGATGGTGACCCGGCGCTGGCAGCCGAGCTCGCCGAGTCGCTGACCATCGGGTTTCTAGCTGTGCTCGAGCGCCTGGCGCCGGTGGAGCGGGCGGTGTTCCTGCTCGCCGATGTCTTTGCCGAGCCGTATTCGGCGATTGCGCCTGTCGTTGACCGCAGCGAGGAAGCGTGCCGGCAGATCGCATCGCGCGCACGTCGCCGTGTGCGCGAAGAGCGTCAGCTGTTCCAGCCGGCAGCGGCGCGGCGCGATGACCTACTCGACGCATTCCTGGCGGCATGCGCGTTCGGCCAAGTGGATGACCTTCGGCGTGTGCTCGGTGCCGATGTCGTGCTGGTCAGCGATGGCGGTCGCGATCTGCATGCGGCCCGGCGGCCGGTGGTCGGCTTCGATCGTGTCAGCCGGCTGCTGCGCAACCTCACTGGTCGAATACCAACGGATTCGTTGATCGCACACCATGAGGTCAACGGCGAACCCGGTCTGGTGTTCACCCGCGGAGACCACACCACGCTGGTGATGGTCTTCGAAATCCGCAACGATCGCATCGAAGCGATCCGGTTGGTGATGAACCCCGAGAAGCTCTCCCGCATCTCGGCGAACTAGTGCCGTGTCCGTCAACGTTCGCATCGTTGCTGCCGACGAGTAGCCGGCGGTAGGCGGAATGGCCCAGATCGCGAATGTTCTGTGCGGATGGGTGGCTTGCATAATGCGCACAGGGCGGGCACTAGGTGCGGGTAGCAGGTTGCTCGATCTGTCTAGTACAGTAGACACGTGGCAGGAAGAGACGTTCTTCGACTGGTGGAGCGCGCAGACTGCGTGCAACTTCGCCA
>DAORTY010000002.1:0-95819 GCA_035432905.1 Ilumatobacteraceae bacterium
CCGTTGCCACCAGCGTCGCCGTGGCCAGCCTGGTGTGGTTCGTGCTGCTGCAGCCCGAGATCGGTGTGCTGTCGGACCTGTTCAGCGGCTGGATTCCTGCGCTCAAGAATCCAGGTCTGCTGCGCGACCCCAATACGGCGTTGCCGGCGGTGGCGCTCAGCAGCATCTGGGCCAGTCTGGGCTTCACCTTCATCGTGATCACGGCCGGCCTGCAGAGCGTTCCCAAGGAGCTGTACGAGAGCGCCTACGTCGACGGTGCGGGAAGCTTCCGCCGCTTCACCAACGTGACGCTGCCCATGCTGTCGCCATCGATCCTGTTCGTCAGCGTCGTGCTCAGTACACGTGCGCTGCAGACCTACGGCGAGATCGCGCTGCTCACCGGTGGCGGCCCCGAGCCGGAGAAATCCACCACCACGATTCCGTATCTGATCTACGGCAAGAACTCCTTGATCAGCGGCAACATCGGGCTCAAGTCGGCGGCGGCGGTACTGCTGTTCCTGATCTCGCTGGTCTTCGCGCTGGTGCAGTTCCGAGGTTTCGAGAAGCGGGTGCACTATGGCAACTGACATTGCCTCGGTCGGTGCGACCCACGGGTGGCGCAAGGCCGGCCGCTACTCGCTGTTGACGTTCGTTGCTGTCGTCGTGCTCTTCCCGATCTATGCGGTGCTGTTGCAGGCGCTGAAGTCGGGGCCCGATTCACTCGATCACCCGCGCTCACTGCTGCCCGTCGACCTCACGTTCTCCACCATCCGCGCCGCGTGGCACCAGGGCGATCTCGGCAGGTTGTTGACGAACAGTCTGTTCGTTGCGGTGGTCGTCACCGCGGGGGTGATCGTCACCAGCCTGCTGGCGGCCTACGCGTTCGCGTTCCTCGAGTTCCCCTTCAAAGGCCCCATCTTCGTGTTCTACCTGGCGACGATGCTGGTGCCCGGTGAAGTCACCGTCGTGTTCAACCAGCGCACTGCTGACTCGCTCGGCTGGATCAACAGCTATCAGGGCCTCATCGTGCCCTCGTTGGCCAGCACCTTCGGCGTGTTCCTCGTGCGTCAAGTTTTCTTACAGCTGCCCAAGGAGTTGCGCGAGGCCGCGTCGCTCGACGGTGTTGGCCATCTGCGCTTCCTGTGGGAAGTCGCAGCGCCACTCAGCCGACCGACACTCGGCGCGCTCGGGTTGTTCACATTTCTCGGTACGTGGAACGCGTACCTGTGGCCGTCGCAGGTGATCCGCGGTGATCGTGCGCACGAAACAATTCAGATCGGTCTCGACCGACTGAAGTCGTCAGATATCAGCAGGCTCAATCTCGTTACAGGAGGACTCGTCGTGGCTGCACTTCCCATCTTCATCTTGTTGGTCGTGTTTCAACGCCAACTCGTACGCGGTCTTACTGCTGGGGCGGTGAAGGGCTGATGCGCACCCGATCCACACGCGCCGCGTTCCTTCTCGCTGCTGTCAGCCTCGTGGCGGCCTGCAGCGGCGGGGGCGACATCACCGACTCCGGTCAGGCCGCGACCACGGTGCCTCCCGCACCGACCGAGTCGCTTGCCCCTGGTGAGACTGCCGTGGCGGTCACCACCACCTCGGTCGCGCCCGACTCGTTGCCCGATTGCCCGACCGACGCGTTGGCAACGGCAACCGGCGTCACCGAGATCACGTTTTGGCACAGCATGTCGGCCGCCCTCGGTGAGGAACTCGTCAAGCTCACCGACGCCTACAACGCCGGCCAGGACAAGGTGAAGGTCAAGCTCGTGCAAGGTAGCTACGAGGAGACCGCCGACAATTACTACCTCGCCAGCCAGGGCGACCGGCCGGATCTGGTGCAGCTGCCCGAGTATCAGGTGCAGGCCATGGTCGACACCGCCAGCACCGTGCCGGTCGGCAAGTGCATCGACGCCAGTGGTTACGACACATCGCAATTCCTGCCCACGGCGATGGCCGCCTACGCAACGCAGGGTGTGCAGTGGTCGATCCCGTTCAACATCTCCAACCCTGTTCTCTTCTACAACAAGAGGGCGTTCGCCGCCGCTGGCCTGGACCCGAACGTGCCACCCAAGTCGCTCGACGACGTGCGTGCGTACAGCGAGAAGCTGATCAGTTCGGGTGCGTCCAAGTACGGCATTGCATTGGAGTCGGGTTTCGACTCCGGTGGCGGCTGGTACGTCGAGCAGTGGTTCTGCAAGGCGCAGGAGTTCTACGCGAACAACAACAACGGTCGCAGCGCCCGCGCCACGGAAGTGCTGTTCAACGCACCCACCGGCGTGGAAGTGTTGACCTATCTGCAGTCGCTGTTGAACGACGGGCTTGCGGTCAACGTCGGCGACAATGCCCAGACAGGGTTCGACAACCTGTTGAAACTTGCCGATGACAAGGAGCCTGCCGCGATGACCATCGCGACCTCCGCATCGCTGGGGCAGGTGCTGACCACCTTGGGCGGTGGCCAGTTCCCGAACATCGGCCCCGACGATGTCGGTGTCGGCCCCATGCCCGGCCCCGATGGCCTTCCCGGCGCACTCATCGGCGGCGCGTCGCTGTGGCCGGTGAACTCCGGCAACGATGCGCGCATCGCTGCCACCTGGGACTTCATCACCTACCTGGTCGGCGCGCAGCAGCAGAGCCAGTGGGCGGTGGCAACCGGCTACATCCCAGTGCGTACCGATGCGCTCGAGCTGGATCCCTACAAGTCGACGGTCGCCACCGACAGCCGATTCGGGGTGGCGTACCAGCAGCTGCTCGCAACCCCCGATGCCGCGACGTCAGCCGGCCCCGTTCTTGGGCCGCTGCGTGAAGTTCGCGCCGTGCTGGCCTCCGCGATCGCGGCAATCTTCAACGGAGCCGACGTGGCCACCACTCTCGATGCCGCTGTTACCCAAGCCAACGGCCTCATCACCGACTACAACCAGCGCAATACGTAGCGTCAGCCAGCTGAGTGTGCGACAGGTTCAGGGGGTCGGTTGTGCGAGCGCGCCCAGGTTCGTGCGCCACAGGTTGGTGAGCGTCACGTACGTCACGAGTCCTCGAACCTTGCTGGGGCCGATACCGATTCCGAGGATGTAGAACACCGCCGTCGTGTGCGCCTTCGTGATCCTGCTGGTGACCTGTGTACCGGCAGGATGGTCGTGGAAGGCGACCTCCATCCAGATGTTCTTGACCTTGACCAAGCTCTTGCCCGACAGCAGGAGTCGCTCGGAGGTGTGTTCCTCCACCTCGATGTTCTCGTGCAAGCCCGTCATCACCGCGCTGGCGATCTCGGCTCGGGATGCATGAACGATGAGATCCAGGTCGAGCCCGTGATCATATTTCGGACTGTTCTTCGGAATCAGCCTGCCCATGGAGTCCGCCTGACGTGTGTGGTTGGAATGCTCAGAAACGTACCATCACGAGGTTCGCAGGGCCCTGTGACGGCGGGAAAACAACCCGATCCAAACGGCGGCCCCGACGCTGCAGGCGAGTGCAGTGATCCACAACGCAAGGTTCCAGCGCACGTACCACTGTTCGCTCAGATGGACCGCCAAGGGTGCCCGAATCGTCATCGGTTCGCCCTGGCGGAGGCCTTCGAGAAGCAGCGAGTGGTTGCCTCTTGGAAGATCGGCGGGCAGCGTGACCAGCGCCGAATGGTCGCTCCCCACTCGGAATCGACCGAGATGAATGGGCGCCGAGTTGAGCCACACGGTGACGGTGGATTGATCGTCGAACGCCTGCAGGTCGAGTCGGTAGGTCTCACCGGCCGAGCCGCTCAACTGGCCCAGGGCGGCCGGGTCCACTGTCCATGTGGCGATCGGGTCGTGCTCGATGGGGTGTAACACCAGAGCATCAGGGTTCTTGGCCTGCGACAGATCCTGCTCGCCGAGGGCTTGTGACCAGGCAGCGAGCGAGGCCGTTTCTGCCCTGTACCCCATTGCGTTGGGGTGAAAGGCTTCGTTGATCTTGCGTGCGTCAGGGTCGTCGGGCAGCAGCCCGAAGTAGAGCTTCTGCACCCACTCGTCGGACTTACCCCGCAGTGCCTCGTCGAGGTCGAGGAAGTTGACGAACGGTTCGGGGTCGCAGGCCGTGTGGTCGGGTTGAAAGGCGTCGCGCACATCGGACGCGAAGAAGACGGGTCGACCCTGCTCGCGCAGCGTCGCCACCGCCGATTCGACCGCTGCGTTGAGGGCGGCGGTGATCTCTATGACGAACTTCCACTCGGAGTCGCTGAACCAGCTGGAACATTGCTGGCTCAGGACATCGAAGTAGCGATCGCCGCCGGGCGCGATCAGCGGGTACGGCAGAACCACGATGGGTACTTGGTCGTCGCCCGCGTCGGGCTCGGGCCATTTCGAATTGACGAACGCGTGGCCATTGACGATGTCGTCGATGTCGCCCCACACGTCCACCAGCGAATTGGGGAGGTTCTGGATCTTGGCCATGACCTCCGTACGAAAGGTGGGACCGGGCAGGGTGCAGATGCCTGTGGTGACAGTCGCGGTAGCACCCTTCGTCGTGCAGGGCACCACCACCGGCGCCGACAGCGTGTCGCAGTTCTGCGGTTTCAGACACTTGACGATGATCTCGGCGAAGCCGATGTCGTTGCCGCCGAAACTGCCCAGTACGAGGTCGGGTCGTTGGGGCAGGGTGCCGAGCATCACGCGTTGCGCGGCTTGGCCGTTGTCGTCCCCGTTGGCCCGCCAGTAGTCGCGGGCGACGGCGCCGCTGCACGCGATGTTGGTGGGCAGGGTGGTGAAGAGCGCCCGACCGTATGTGTCGGGCGAACGGTGGCAGTCGTTGGCCTTGGTGTTGGTGCCCTGCGTGTAGTTGCCGGCACCTTCGCCGGATGAGTAGGAGTCGCCCATGATGAGCACTCGTTCGCGGTCGGCGAGGATCGGTCCGGCGTCACCGGGCTCGACGTTGCCACGCAGAACGATGGAGCCGGTCCGCTCGACGGGAATGGCGTTGTCAGAGGTGGCTTCGACGGTGAAGTCGACCGTTCGCGACGTGAAGTCTGCGGGTGGTCGAAAGGTCCAGCTCACGGTCTGCGACGACGGCGACTCGAGGTTGCCTAGCGCCCTCACCGGGTTCAGCACCGTTGGCGAATCAGCCGCATCGAACCTCAACCGCAGGACCGTGTTGCGAGCCGCCTGCTGGCCCTTCGACGACACCTGCGCGGTGATCTCGACGGTGTCGGCATCTCCGGCGCCCGCCACTGCATCGACGCGCGTCAGGAAGCGCAGCGCGATGTCCAACGATCCGGTCGTGATCGCGCCGATCTCGTCGATCAGGTCGTCGGTGTTGTCGACGTCGACATATGAGCCGCCCGTCGCGTCAGCAACGCAGGACAGTTCATCGCGTCCGGCCTCGGAGATCTGGAAGCCGATCGTGTTCACCGTGATGTCGATGCCGCTGCGCTCGATCTCGTTGGCGACGTCACATGGCGACAGATCGCAGTTGCTCTCGCCATCGGAGACGAGCACGATCATGGCGCCCTTCACGTCGCGCAGCGTGGCGGCGGCGGCCTGCAGCGCGAGTGCCGTGGGGGTGCCACCATTGGCTCGTAGCGAACGAATCTTCTGCCCGATGGACACCTCGCTCTGAGCGTTGACCTGCTGCAGGCCGAACACCTCCATGCCGGCGTTGCAGTCGCTGCCGGGTGCTGGGTACGTGCGCATACCCACCTTCGGTCCGTCGCTCAGCGCGCCGATGAGGGTCTGCAGCGCGCGTTTGGCGCCTACCAGCTTGACGCGACCGTCACCATCCCCCTCGGCCATCGAGCCGGAGGTGTCGACCACCAGCATGATGGCGGGTGGACCCTCGTCGAGGGCCGCTGGGAGCTGAGTCGGCGACGTGTTCGTCGGGGCTTGGGCGCCGGCGTGAGTGTCTGGAGACAGGATGGCCACGAGGGCAGTGACGGCCACTGCCAGCCTGCGGAATGTACGAGCGCCGGTCGTCACGATCGGAGGTCCAACGAGTCGATCCCCTGCTCACTTCCGATCAGCGACGCGTCGCCGAGCACCACCTCGGTGTTGTCCTTGGTCTCGGGCGTGATGAACCGGATGGTCAGCCGCAAGACGCCCGTCGTGGCGATGTCGATCGGAACTGACTGCCCGAACACCACGGGCTGGGTCAGCACGACCACCCCGTCGGCTGAGACCTCGACGACGGCTGCGTCGTCGAGTGCGTTGGTGTCCCAGATGGCAAGGGTGGCTGTGAATTGCTCGACGACACGGTTGAGGTTCACCCCGAAGGCGCTTCCGTTCGTGGAAGTGGAGCAGCGCAGCGCGTTGTCGTACATGACGGCATTGGCCTGGAATCTGTCGAGCGAGCAGCCGCCTTCCACGGGCTCGACGTCGGCGAGGGCGACGGACGCCGGCGGCTCGGCCACGATGAGGGTGACGGTTGCCGGCATCGCTGCGCCGGCGGCAGGCTCGGTGGAGAGCGCAGTGCCGGGTTGTGTGCCGGCGACGTAGGTGCGGTTGATGAACACGGTGGCTCCCAGTGCCTCGAGGGTGGCGCGGGCATCGGCCTGCGCCTGGCCGGTGACGTCTGGAAGCTCGGCCGACGCGGACAGCACCAGCGTGACGGAGCCAGCGAGCAGCTCTCCTGGCGCGGGGTCTTGGTCGATCACCAGGCCGGATTGGCCGGCGGCGGGTCGGGTCGACACGGTGACGTCCACATCGGAGGCGGCACCGGCCACCACTCGGCGAGCAGTGTTTTCATCGAGCCCGCTCACATCGGGTGCTCGTAGCGTGTCGGCGTCGGCACTGCCCGGAGATGTGGGCGGCACTTCCTGCACGACGACCGTGACCTGGGTGACAGGTTGCGGCTCGGGCGCACTCTGGTCGGCTTGGCGGTGGCCGTACCCTGCGCCGAGCACGAATGCAGCGGCGGTCCAGGCGGCAACGCCTGCGAGTGCCAGCGCGGCCATGCCCATCCGGAAGCGCCATGCGCGCGCGGGTCGCGACGGGGGCGGGACGAGCGCAGGTGGTGGCAGCGGAGCGGAGCCCGAATTCGGTGCGGGTACCGGAGTGGTCACCGCGTGCGGGTCTAGGGGGAGCATCGGTGGAACATAGCGTTGATCATCGCCAGGCGACTATTCGTTGCCACTCCGCGTGGCCGCTACCGACCGTGTTCGCTGCGTTCGCCGGGCCCCAGCTATCGGGCGGGTGGACCGCAGCTGGGGCGGGGAAGGAAGCTGGTGGGCAGCACGGTCGGCTCGGCGGCCAATGCGGTGTCGCGGTCGACCAGCGCTTCGAGCAGCATCCGCGCACCCAGTTCGCCGAGAGATCCCGGGTCGCGAACGATGACGGCGATCTGGGGCTGATGCAGTTCGGCCACTGCAACGTTGTCGCAGCCGACGAACGAGATGTCGCTGCCGATCTGGATGTTGCGCTCATGGAGCGCGCGGAGGGCGCCTTCCATGAGCGTGTTGCCGGCGGCGATCAGTGCCGTGGGGCGTGGCGTGCGGTCGAGTACCTGCAGCGCACCGCGGTAGCCGCCCTGGACGCCAAAACCACCCTCGACCACCAGGCAACGACCTCCCCTGGCCCACAGGGTTTCCTCCACCGCCGTTCGCCGCATGCGAGCCGGCAGTGCCGGACCGCCGACGATGAGCGCCACGTCACGATGGCCGAGGTCGATGAGGTGCTCGACGGCCAAGCGCATGCCGATGCTGTGATCGAAGTAGGCGGACATGGCAGTGACGCCGGCGGGCCGATCACGGTCGAGCAGCACCATCGGCAGCTTCGAGGCTCGCAAGGCGTTGACGACATCGGGGTGTTCTTCCGACGTCAGCGACAGCAGCAGGCCATCGACCTGACGATCTTCGAGCAACGTGATGTTGTCAGCGTCGAGGCTGGGGTCGCCCTCGGAGTTGGTGAGGAGCAGTGAATAGCCAGCTCCTCGGAGCGTGCGCTCAGCACCCTTCACGATGTCCGCGAAGATCGGGTTGGCGATGTCGGCCACGGCGAAGCCCACCGACATACTCCTCTGTTGGCGCAAACCTCGCGCCAACGCATTCGGTCGGTATCCCAACTCACGCACCGCGTTGTGGACCGCGTCGCGCATCGATGAGCTGACGTCAGGGTGTCCGGAGAGCACCCGCGAGACCGAGGAGATGGCCACGCCGGCGCGCTCGGCGACCTCCTTGATCCCTGGTTTCGTTGTTGATTCGGTTGAGCTGCGCACCATCGCGACAGTCTGCCTCCTCGGGCCTTGCCGACGTGACGATCTCTCAGTGGTCAGCGCGGAACTTTTCGATGAAGGCGAGGTCGTAGTGCCACCCCAGGCCCGGACCGGTGGGCAGTTCCATCTGTCCGTCGACCACCTCGGGGCGGTTGAGGATGAGGTTCCACCAGATCGGGTCACGGTCGGGGTGGAAAACCTCGAGGTACGTGCCCTTGGGTTGGCTGGCCAAGAGGTGTGCTGCTACGTGGGGCTCCTCGTGGTGCGCCAGTTCCACGCTGTAGACGTGAGCGACTGCGGCGTTTCGCCTCCAGTTGGTCGGACCTCCGGCCCACGACGAGTCGAAGTTGCACACATCGATGGCCCCGGCCTCCATGAGGTCGCGACATCCCTCGGGGGAGTACTCGCTCTGGCCAGCACACACCGGGATACCGCCGCGGGCGCGGACCTCGCGCATGTCCCGGGCGTCGTTTGCCCAACGACATGGCTCTTCGAACCAGCGGATGTTGAGCTCGCGCACGCGATCGCAGAGGGCGAGGGCGGTCTGCAACGTGTAGCCCTGGTTTGCGTCGATGGTGATGATGAAATCGTCGCCCACGGTCTCGCGGCACATACGCAAGCGCTCGGCGTCCACTTCGACAGGCTGCGACCCGAGCTTGAACTTGCAGCCCTTGAAGCCCATGTCGAGCCACTCGCTGACCTCGTCGCGGATCTGATCGACGGGGCCGTAGTAGCCACCAATGATGTTGACCGGCAACCGGTTGCGGTACCCGCCCCAGACTTCGAACAACGGCCGTCCGACGACCTGGCCGAACAGGTCCCACAGCGCGGTGTCCACACCCGCCAATGCGACGAGACCGATACGTCGGTCGCGGAGTTGGTCGAAGGTGACGGGGTAGGCGAGTTCCCAGCACTTCTCGATGGCCAACGCGTTCTGACCGATGAGGCGAGGCGCGATCTCGTTCTCGACCACCTTCATGATTTCGAAGACGGTGTGCTCTTCATCGGCTGCGTACGCCGTGCCGATGAGGCCCTCGGAAGTATGGATACGAGTGAGGATCGTGACTCGATGGGTCATCGAGTAATAGCTGCCCTTGTACTCGCGCCCAAGCGGGACGATGAGCGGAATCTGTTCGATCCTGGTGATCGTCAACGTCTCGAGCGTGGGTCGCTCGGAGAACGGAGCGGACGAGGTCATGTGCTCTGATCCTTCCTCATCATCGGTTCCCATACTGGTTGATGCGAACGGGCTGCCTCGCCCGTTCCGGATACGTTTCCAGATCGCAAGACTAGGAGATCGTGGGCAATCCTGCAACCGTTTCCTGAACCGTTTCCTGTGCGTGACGACAAAGATGGCATGGTGGCCACTCAGCGCGTTTCTGGAGCGGCGAAGGGCTGCCCGTCGGCGAACCGATCGAGCACGTTCTTGGTGACGGTCGATACCGAGTTGGAGTACTCGTTGTGGCTCAGGCTGCCTGCCCACGCGATGGACCCGACGGAGAACACAGCACCGTCGCGGCCGGTCTCGAAGAACACCATGTCGGCCCGAATTGGATCCTGTGTGCGTGTCGCGTCCGGCAGTGTGTCGAGGATGGATGAGACCATGAGGTCGTAGAGATTGCTATGGCCGCCAGATGACGCGACTACCACGCTGTGCGGCGGCGAGCCCTTGGTGACGTCGTGTCGATCGATCTCGTAGCCGGCGGCGCCACCCTGCAAGATTCCGAAGTCGCCAATCACCTGATCGGGCTCGAGTCCCTCGAAGATCCACGACACGCGCTCGTCGCGGCTGGCTTGCGAGCGCTGGTAGTAGGTACACGCGTCGAAGCCCTGGGTGATGAAGCCGACCCCGGTGAGAGCGTTCTCGGATCGCCCGATGTTGCGCCACATTCCTGACGGAAGGCCCGACGTGCTGGTCGCGGCCTCTGCATGATTCACCCGCCAGAGGTTGTCCTGCCCCGGCCGGCGCACCTCGACGACGTCGCGCCTGTCGGGTGGAACCTCTGCGGCCGAGTAGAACCCGTTGCCGCCCAGGTACATCAGGCTCCCGCCGCCATCGAGGTGGGCTTCGAACGCGTCGAGTTGCCGGCGCGAGATGTACTCGGGATGTGACGCGGTGAGAAGCACCCGATATGGGCTGATCGCGGCAACTCCCTCGAGGTCGATGTCGTCGTCGCTGACGATGTCGTAGTGGTAGCCCATGGCGTCGAGCCAGTCGATCATCATCAGGTCGAGGCACAACTTGTACATGCGGCCGGTGGGCCGGAAGTTGGTGACCGGGCGACTCATCGACGAGTAGATGACGGGGCTGCCATCACGGTGCACGTCGTAAGTGGACTTCCCCAGTTCGGGCATGCGCAGCAAGAGGAAGTCAGTGCTGTCGAGCACCGTCAGGCGGCCGTGGGCCAGTTCGTTGAACTGTGCTGTCACGCGCAGGTGCATGTTGGCGTACGCCGCATAGGTGGTGATCGGAGCGATGAAGGCGATGTCGGCGGTCGGTGCGCCGAGCGCCGGTCGCACGAAGAACGGCACGTAGAACTCTGGTGTCGAGTCGTCGGCCGGCTGCACGCGCAGCGCATAACAGCCGCTGTGCATGTCGGGAGGAATGTCGTAGTTGAACGTCGGCTTCCACCGGGCATCGGCGAGATCGGTGTCGTGGAAGTGGATGGCTGCGTACCCGCGCGGGTCGGCCATCCAGGTGAGGTGATCGCCGGTCCACCGCGCGCCACGAGTGCCGCGTGTCGGCATGTTCTCGAGCACGCCGTGCAACCCGAGGGCGCCCGTGTCGCGGATGTGTGCAGTTGGAATGTCGACGGAGAAGTCCCATTCCGCGATGGCGGCTCCACTTGCGGGATGCGATAGTCGTGGCTGCTCGATTTTTCCGTTGAAGCAGGTGTCGGGCAGGTGGTGTTCCCTGTTGGCGGTCATCGAGGCTGCCAACGTGAGCGAGGCGTCGACGAAGGAGACCGATGTGGCGTCGAACTGGGCTGACTCGGTGTTGTCGACCGCAGGTAGCTGCCCCACTGTTGGTAGCGGGTGGGTGAAGAGCCTGAGTGATCCGGTCGCGAGATCAAGGGCGACGCGGACGTGTGTCCACACCCGCTCGGCGAGTGTCGGCAACGAGACCTTTGCGACGACGTCGCCAGCCGTTGCTACCTCAGCGACGAGCGCATCGACGCTACTGCGAACGACGAGCGTCTGGCCCGACGGCGAACGAACCTCGAGGACCGTGCGAGCCGACGCCTCGAGAAGGGTGGGGAATACGAGTAGGTCGAGCGCGAATCCTTCGGCGACGGGCAGCGGTCCAGCGATGTCGGCGTACGAACCGATGTGGATCGGCTGGTGCACACCGGGGTGCGTACCGTTGAGTGCCGCGTCGACCGGCGTCTCGCGAAACGCGGGGCCGATGGGGCCGATGTCGGGCGATGACAGGCGCACGACGGACGCCTCGAAAGGTGCATCGTCGGCGCTGCTGACGAAGAACGTGATCGTCTCGCCCGCGCGCACGCTGCGGAGGTCGGCGTAGCCCAGCACCGAAGGGCTGCGCAACAGGCGCTGCTGTCGATTGATTTCTGCTGTGGACGGCATGTCAGTCATCGCCGAGTTCCTCTCCGAACATTGCGCTCCAACGGAGTTTGAACACGTGCCACTCGGCCGACTCGAGGTCGGAGAACCGCGTCGACCAATCGACCACCGGAACCGGGGGTACGTCGTCTGAATATCGTCCGAGCACCCACTCCTGGTTGGTCTCGGAGATGAAGAGGAATGGCTTGCCGGCGATCGGCTCGGAGCGCATCTCATGAAGAATGAGTTGCAGTTCGGCGCTGTGCCTGCCGAACGGGGTACGTCGGAACTCTTCTGCGATTGCGGAACGGGTGTGCATGGCTCTCCTTACTCGAGTGGTGATGTCTTCGAATGCAGTTCGTGCGGCTGGTACGGCGCCCAGGAACATTCCAAAACCATGCGGCAGCGTTTCTGGCTCGATCAGATCGACCTGCACGCCTGCCATCGCGAGGCGTTGGGCGTAGATCTTGCCGTCGTCCTTGAGAGGGTCGTAGCCGGGAGTGACGACGATGGCTGTGGCCACACCCGCAAGGCTGATGGCGGCCGCTGGAACCGCTCGTTGATCGGTGAGGTGCGGGCTGTGTGCCAGATCACCCAGATAGTTCGACCAGAACCACGTCATGGCGCCGTGGGTGAGGCGGAAACGAGGGTCGGGCCCGAGTGCCAGCATGGACGGCGTTGTCAGGTCGATGTTGGTGGCCGGGTACAGCAGCAACTGCAGGTCGACGCGGACCTCCCCCGTGTCGCGAGCGGTGAGGGCGACCGCTGCTGCAAGGTTGCCACCTGCACTGTCGCCGGAAACCGCGAGACGCGGCGGCACGAAACCGAGCCCGCCATTGGCAACCCATACAGTTGCGGCCCACATGTCGTCGAACGCAGCCGGGAACGGGTGCTCTGGCGCCAGTCGGTATCCGACCGACACCACGACGCACTGGGTGTCGCGTGCGAGAGTGCGGCACAGCGTGTCGGCCGAAGCGATCGACAGAAGGGTCCACCCGCCTCCGTGCGCGTAGACGATGACGGGTAGCTCGGCGGCACTCGGTCGGTACACGCGCACCGGCACCGTTGGCCCGCTATCGCTCGGCACCTCGAGGTCGATCACCTGGTGAAGCTGTGGCGGTATTCCCGTGACCTGCTCGTTGATCAGTCCGGAGTTTCGAAGCTGCTCCACCGGTTGGTCTTCGACCGGTCCCGCGGCGGATGCGGCCCATGTGCCGAGGAGCTGAGCAGCGTCAGTGTCGAGTGCAGCGACCATCGGGCCGACACTAGCAGCAAACGTTTCCTCTTGCGTCGGATGCCCGCTTTACGCTCACCGCCTACTCCATATCAGTGAAGCGAAGTCGGCTAGGGCTCGCAATGAATATCGATTCCAGGGGATCTGCTACTGTATGTCCCGATGACCAGCATTTCGATCTACGGGGCGGGCCAGCTCGGTTCCTCTGTCGCCGCGTTGCTGCACACCAACCCCGTGTACGACGTGCGCGGTCCGTATGGTCGTGGGCAGCGAGCCGAGGCGCTGGGCGCCGGAGCCGACCTCGTGATCATCGCAACTACCACCCGTCTGAGCGACGTCGTCGATGACGTGGAGACAGCCGTGGCGGCCGGCTCCAACGTGCTCGTCTCGGCCGAGGAATCCGCATTTCCCTTCATGGTGGATGCCGAACGAGCACATCAACTCGATGTGCTGGCGCGCGAGCGTGGGGTCAGCATCTCCGGAGCCGGCGTGAACCCGGGCCTGATGTTCGACTCTCTTGTGCTCACCATGCTGGGGGCAGCACCGTACGGTTGCAGCATCCACGTTCGGCGCACGGTGGACATTTCCAAGTTCGGTTCCACCGTTCTGCGTCGTATCGGTGTCGGCGCTTCCGCTGGCGAGTTCGCTGCGGCTGTCGCACGCGGTGACATTCTCGGCCACGCCGGTTTCCCACAGTCGATGACCCTCGTCGCCGATGCCATCGGCGTCGAGATCCAGCGCATCGACAAGGTGCTGCGTCCGGTGATCAGTAGCGCGGTCATCGACATCCCCGAACGGTTCCGGGTCGAGCCGGGCGAGAGCGCCGGAGTCGATCAGACCTACACCGCGATGGTGGATGGAAAGCCGTGGTTCGTCGCCTACTTCTTCGGGCATGTCGACCTGCCGTCGCTGAACCGCGACCCGAGCGACGACATCGATTTCACATACAAGGGGCGCCCGTTCCAGTCGATCAAGCTGCGGCCGGGCGTCGGGGCGCAGGTGGGGTCCAGCAACATGGTGGCCAACTCGGTCGAGCGGGTGCTTGCAGCCCGGCCGGGTTGGGTGACAGTGGCCGAGATGCAGCCCGCCTATCCAGCACCCCGGCGGCCGCGGCCCGAACCGAGACGCGGATGAGTTTGATTCGGTGTTGCCGCCCTCTCGACGACCTACGAAGGAGCCCGATTTCAATGGAGGAGTACGAATGAAGTTGCGAATGCGCCAGGCAATCGCCCGAGCGATTGCTGACGAGATGCGAGCCGACCCCACCGTCATCGTGATGGGGGAAGACATTGCTGTGGCAGAAGGCCCGTTCAAGACCTCCGAGGGTCTGCTCGAAGAGTTCGGACCGTTGCGTGTGCGCGACACGCCGATCTCCGAGATGGGTTTTCTGGGTGCCGCAGTGGGTGCTGCGGCCACGGGTTTGAAGCCGGTGGTCGAGATCATGTTCGTCGAGTTTCTCGGCGTAGCGCTCGACATGGTCGTCACGGAAGCAGCAAAGCTGCGCTACCTGTCGGGGGGCAGCTACACCGCACCTCTGGTCGTGCGGGCCAGTGTTGGCGCCGGCCTCGGCTTCGGCGCGCAGCACTCACAGACGTTGGAGACCTGGATGTACGCATGTCCGGGTCTCAAGGTCGTCGTACCCTCGGGTGCCGGCTCGGCATACGGCCTCATGCGCTCAGCGATCCGTGACGAAGACCCGGTGATCGTGCTCGAGCCTCGTGTGCTCTACGCAGAGCGCGAGGAGACGGTCATCGGCGAGGAAGGGATCATTCCGCTCGGTGTCGCCCACCTCGTTCAGTCTGGCTCCGATGTCACCATCGTGGCGCTGGGCCAAACGGTCGGCACGGCGGTCGCCGCGGCCAAGGCTGCCCAGTGGAGTGCCGACATCATCGACCTGCGCACGGTGGTGCCATGGGATCGAGATCGAGTGTGTGAGTCGGTCGAACGCACGGGCCGCCTCGTGCTCGTAGAGGAAAGCCCTTACTCGGGAGGGTGGGGAACCGACATCGCCGCACATGTCGCAGGTGAGTGCTTTCACGCGCTGCGCGCGCCGGTGGTGCGATTCACGTGCCCCGATGTGCCGGTGCCATACCCGGCCCATCTCGAACAGCGCTATCTGCCATCTGCCGTCGACGTGCGCGCAGGAATCGATGAGCTCATCGCGAGTGGTCGACGACCACGACCGTGGTGGGAGAAGGAGGGCTACACATCATGACACTCTCATCCGACAGCACGCCGCTGGAACGACGCGGCGCGCTCTCCGATCCGGTGCAGCAGCTCGACAGGATGCTCGAGATCCGCTACTTCGAAGACCGCATCAAGGAGCTTTTTGCCCAAGGTCTCATTCACGGCACAACGCATACCTGTCAAGGGCAAGAGGCCGTCTCCATCGGCTTGGCCCTGGCCGCTCGGCCAACTGACCACATCTGCTGTACGTATCGCGGGCATGGCCACGCGCTCGCACTCGGTATGACCCCCGACTCGGTGCTCGGTGAAATCACTGGCCGCGTCACGGGCACCATCGGTGGCGTCGGTGGCTCCATGCATCTCAGCGAACGTTCGGTGGGTTTCATGCCCACCACGGCGATCGTTGGCGCTGGCATCCCCATTGCCGCGGGAGCTGCTCTGTCCGCACAGGTGCTCGGGCAGGATCACTGCGCGGTCGCGCTCTTCGGGGACGGGGCCACCAATATCGGAGCGTTCCACGAAGGCCTCAACCTGGCTGCAATCTGGCGTCTGCCGGTGGTGTTCGTGTGCGAGAACAACGTGTATGGCGAGTACTCCCGGTTTGACACGACGACGCCGGTCGAAGACCTCGCAGTTCGAGCGACCAGTTACGCCATGCCGAGTGAGATCGTCGACGGCCAGGTCATCGGCGACGTGGCCGCAGCGATTGGTCGCGCGCTCGATCGCGCGCGCGGCGGTGACGGGCCCACGCTGATCGAGTGCAAGACGTATCGCTACTCCGGCCACTCTCGCGCTGACGCTGCCACGTACAGACCCGAGGGAGAACTCGACCGGTGGTTGGAGCGCGATCCGATCACGCTGCACCGCCGCCAGCTCGTCGCTGGCGGAGTGCTCGACGACGCTGCCGCGGATGCGCTCGCTGCCGAGGTGCAGGCGCGCATCGAGGATTGCATCGATCGCACAATGGCCAGCGAGCCGGCAGGTGTGGCCGCAATGTTCCGCAATGTTCGGGCAAGTACAACCACTACTGCAAGGAGTTGAGATCGTGATCGAACCAGTGCTGCTGGCCCGGCTGGGCGACACCGTCGACGAAGTCGTCATCATCGAATGGTTGGTGGCCGCCGGCGACCGCGTCGCCGTCGGCGACCCGCTGGTGCGGGTGGAGACCGACAAGATCGAGGTGGAGATCGACGCCCCTCTTGCGGGCATCGTCGTCGACCATGCAGTGGCGGAGGATGACGAGGTCGCCACCGGGTCGATCCTTTGCCACATCGACGTCGAATGAGGTCCACCTGTGTGCGGATGGACTCTTCTAGGAGTCCTGGAAAGGATTCCTTGAATTCGCTTCCAGGCTCTGGTATGTTCGCTTCCGCGGCGACGACCAGGTTGCCGTAGTAACAACGATCGAAATGGGGGAGGACTCGGATGAGCAAGTTGACTGAATCTATCGGTATGAGTCGTCGGAGATTTCTAGCCATCACTGCGGTGTCGGCTGGAGGTCTTGCTGTGGCGGCCTGCGGCGACGACAAGGGCGACACCAAGTCCCCGGAAACGTCACCAGCAGGCAGCACGGCCGCGACGGGCGGCAGCACGTCTACCAGCACCTTGACGATCGGCATGAACGCAGTTGTGGATGGCCTCACACCCTTCGCCATCCAGGGTTACGTGTGGTCACAGATGATGGGTTTCGTGCTCTACGACCCGCTGATCAAGAAGGACGAGAAGGGCAACCTGCTGCCGTGCTTGGCAACGGAATGGGACACGTCTGACCCACTCAAGACCATTCTCACGATCCGTCCTGGTGTGACGTTCCACGATGGGACGCCACTCACAGCCAAAGACGTCGCGTACTCCATCGCCGCCCGTGCAGATGAGAAGCTGATCGCCTCCACGGCCGGTCGACCGATCATGACGCCGTCGCAGTGGGTGTCTGCCGAGGCGACCGGCGATCTGACGGTCGAGGTTGTCACCACCGAGCGCGTCGAGTTCCTGCTCAACCCGCAGCCGGTGTTGATCGTTCCCAACGAGTCCTTCGGCAAGGTCAACTTCGCCAACGAAGTCGCAGGTACCGGTCCGTACAAGTTGAAGAAGTTCACGAGCGGCACCAGTCTCCAGACCGAGGCGAACGCGAGCTACTGGGACGGTGCGCCGTCCATCGCCGCACTCAACTTCGCCTTCTTCGCCGATCCGGCGACAGCGGCCACGGGTCTGCGTAGTGGCCAGGTCGATGGTCTGTACGACGTGGCCCCGGCCAACTCCGACTCGGTCAGCGACGTCGACGGTACGACGCTGTCGGCAATGGGTACCTACGCATACTGGTGGATCATCCAGATGGGTAAGGAGCCCCTCGATGATCCCGAAGTTCGCAAGGCACTTCGCCACTGCTTCGACAATGAAGCCATCAACAACGCGTCCTTCAAGGGCAAGGGCCTCGCTCATTCGTGGAACCCGTTCAACCTCTACCCGGTGAACAACGGGTTGGATGTCGACGTGGATTACGACCCGGCGAAGACCAAGAAGATTCTGGCAGACCTCGGCAAGTCGGACATCTCCGTGCCCATCTTGTGCATCGAGGGCTACCAGGACGGCATCTCCGCCGCGCAGGTGATCCAGCAGTCCTTCCAGGAGGCCGGTATCAAGTGCGAGGTCGAGGTTGCCCCTGCTGCCGACTGGCTCGAGCGGACCTACACCAAGGGCACGTGGGAGGGAATCACCTTCAATGCCGGCAACCTGCCGTCGCCGGCCAAGAACTTCTACGACTACCTTGTCAACCCGTCGACGATCCTGAGTGCCTACAAGGAAGGCGACGTCGTTCCGGAGGTGGCCGAGTTGTACCGCAAGATCAACGCCACACCGTTCGATGGACCCGATCTCGCTGGGCTCATGGCCAAGGCTGAAGCGACAATCGTCGACGACGCCATCGCGCTGATGGGCTTTGGTGCCCCGGTGTCACTGGTGCTGCCCGATGGTGTGAGCGGCGTGATCGTCAACGGTTACGGCGATGTTTTCTGGGACAAGGTCAAGGTGGCGTGACGGTCGACGTCGTTCCGACCGACGACCCGATCATCGATGAGGGCCGCGCTCCCCGCTGGGGAGCGCGCCTCGTCGGTGTACTGGGCCAATTGGGCCAACTCCTGGCAGTGCTCTTTGCGGTGTCCCTACTCACCTTCTTGCTGCTCGACGCATTGCCGGGTAGCGCCGTCGACTCACGTATCGGTCCACTCCCGAACTTCTCCCCGGCAGACCGCGCCGAACTCGTCGCCTCCATGAGCAAGCAGTTGGGGCTGGACAAGCCGCTCGCGTGGCAGTACGTGATCTGGGTGAAGAATGCCTTCACCGGTGACTTCGGAGTGAACTATCAAGGAATTGAAGTCAGCCATGTGGTGGGAGAGCGGCTTACCCCGACTCTCGAACTCGGTGTTGCGTCCATCATCATCAGCACCGTGGGAGCCTTGCTGATTTCCTTGTTCGGTTTCCGCACGAGGTGGCGAGCCATCCGTGCCGCCATTCAGGGTGGCGCCACCGTGCTACTCGTCGTGCCAGCGTTCTGGCTGGGTTTGATCCTGGTCATCATCTTCGCTGCTGAGCTGGGGTGGTTGCCGTCCGCCGGGTTCGTCCCGTTCGGCGACGATGCAGGTGAGAACCTGCGCTTCCTCGTCCTGCCCGCCGTCACGCTGGCGCTTCCGCAGCTCGCACTCTTTTATCGCTACCTCGACGCGGGCTTACGCGACGTGTCCACCGCGTCGTTCATCACCGCGGCCCGAGCCAGAGGTATCAGTGAGCGTGACGTGGCATATCGACACGTTCTTCCCAACGCAATTCTTCCGACGGTCACCGTGATCGGCCTCGTCGCGGGCTCCCTCATCAGCGGCCTTGTCATCGTTGAATCGGTCTTCAGCTGGCCGGGTCTGGGCCTACTCCTCGTCGACAGTGTGAAGTCGAAGGACTACAACACCGTCGCCGCCGTCGTGCTGCTGACAGCATTTGCCTACGTCGTAGTGGCGTTCATGGTCGATGTCGCATACCGGCTGCTCGACCCGCGCACGAGGCGCCAGTCATGAGTCGTCTTTTCGCCGCCATTCGTCGCCAGCCGACCCCACTCGTTGCGGGTGTACTCATCCTCACGCCGTTTCTGTTCGTGTGCTTGTTCCCCGGGCTCGTCGCCCCGTACAGCGCGCTGAAGATCAAAGCACTACCGCTGCTGGGGCCCTCTCGTGACCACCTCCTGGGGACCGACGAGATCGGCCGGGATCTCTTGAGCAGATGCATCTATGCGGCCCGCACCGACATCTTCGTCAGTCTCGCCGCTGCAACTGTTGCGTTCGTGGTCGGTACGACCATCGGCTTGTTCTCGGGGTACGTGGGGGGTCGTACCGACACCATCACGATGCGGTTCGTCGATGTCCTGCTGTCGTTCCCGACGATTGTTCTCGCGTTGTTCCTGATCACCATCTTCGGTCGTGAGCAGTGGGTGCAGATCCTGGCCATCGGCATGGTGATGATGCCGTCCACCGCCCGGTTCAGTCGCGGTGAGGGGATCGTGCTCCGCGGACGCGGGTATGTGGAAGCCAGTCGTATTTCAGGGGCATCCCGACGACATATTCTCATCAAGCACGTACTGCCCAACTCGCTATCGACCTTGCTGGTCGCAGCCAGCGTCCTGGCATCGAGTGCGGTGCTCATCTCGGCATCGCTCAGCTACCTCGGCCTCGGCGCTCAGCCCCCCGAGCCGAGCTGGGGGAACATGTTGCGTTCAGCGTATGGCGTGGTCTATGACGCGCCGCTCTACGGCATCGGCGCGGGTGTGTGCATCTCGCTGGTTGCTGGTGCGTATGTCCTGATCGGCGAAGGGCTGCGCCGGAAGTTTCGCAATGATCGCAGTCTGGGTACTTTGAGCGGCTCGATCGGTGGTCTCTGATGTCCCTCGCTGACGAACTGCGTGCAGAGCGCTCAGAGCACGGCGGGCGCTCCGGTTCGCTGGAGATCGACAAACTCTCCGTCGCATATGCGGTCGGTGGTCAACGACTGCGTGCCCTCAATGCAGTGTCGCTGAGCATGCCGCCTGGTCACCGCATGGCAATCGTCGGTGAGTCAGGCTCTGGAAAGAGCACCCTTGGATTGGCTCTCATGGGCCTCTTGCCACGTAACAGCGCGTCCACCGCCGCGGCAGTGCGCGTCGATGGAGAGATCGTTGATCTGACATCGCCACGGCAACTACGCGCGCTGCGCGGACGCACGATGGCGATGGTGTTCCAGGATGCCAAAGCCTCCCTCGACCCGGTGCGCACCATCGGCAGCCAGATCGCCGAGGTTCTGCGCGTCCACAAGATCGTGCCGAAGAAGGCCATCGGCGATGAGGTTGCCCGGCTGCTCACCGCCGTGGAGATCAAGCGGCCGGCGATGGTTGCCAAGCAGTACCCGCACGAACTATCGGGCGGGATGCGCCAACGGGCGATGATCGCCAGTGCACTGGCTGGGCGACCGTCCCTACTGATTGCCGACGAACCAACGAGTGCGTTGGATGTGACGACGCAATCAGCCGTCATCGATCTTCTCCGCAGGCTCGGTGATGACGGTGAGATGAGCACCATTCTGATCACCCACGACCTCGCCCTGGTTGCGGGGTTCGCGGAGAGTGTCACTGTCATGTATGCGGGTGAGATCATCGAAGTCGGCGATGTCGATCAGGTGTACTCGTCGCCCGCGCACCCCTACACGCGCGCATTGTTGGCATCGATCCCCAGCATCATCGATTCGCGTGCGGAGAGCCTTGGCAGTATCCCTGGGTCGTTGCCGGACCTCACGCAGCCGATCACCGGCTGCGTCTTCGAGCCGAGATGCCCGGTTGGTCACGGCCGGAGCATCTGTCTCACCGACACTCCGGAAATGCAACGCACCGATGTCGGCGGGCTGGTGGCCTGTCACTTCCCTGGTGAACTCCCGCCAGAAGCCGTGGGAGCGTCCGAGCCGGTTTCGGTGACAGTGCAACCGCGCGACGCGCGCCCGACGGTGCTCGACATGCGCTCCATCGTGAAGACCTTTCAACGACGAGGCTTTGGCGCAGCTCGGCATGCGCCGGTAGTTGCTGTCGGCGGTGTCGACCTACGTATCGCTGAAGGTGAATCCGTTGGCATCGTCGGAGAGTCCGGCTCGGGCAAGACCACCCTCGCTCGGGTGCTCATCGGTTTGGAAAGCGCAGACTCGGGCTCCATGACTGTGTTGAGCGAAGGATCGCTCGTCGCGGTCGAGCGTTTGCCGCGATACTTTGCCCAGTTCGTCTTCCAGGACCCGGGTGACAGCCTCAACCCGTTGATGTCGGTCGGCGAGATCATCAGTGAACCGCTCTCGCTTCGTGACGGGGGCAGAGCCAGCCAGCACAGGGATCGTGTCGCCTCACTGCTCGAGGACGTCGGGCTTCGGGCGTCGATGGCTGATCGTCGACCGTTCGAACTTTCCGGAGGACAGCGGCAACGTGTGGCCATTGCTCGCGCGCTGTCGACGCAGCCGAAGCTCATCGTCGCCGACGAGGCCGTCGCCTCGCTCGACATGTCCGCCAGAGGCCAGATCCTCAACCTCCTGGCGCGACTGCAGAGTGAACGCGGTTTTGCCTACCTGTACATCTCTCACGATCTGTCGATGGTGCGGCACATTTGCGACCGGGTGGTCGTCATGTACGCGGGTGTGGTGGTTGAGACGGCCGACGCCGATGAGCTCTTTGCCAACCCGTTGCACCCGTACACCCAGGCGTTGATCTCGGCGGTTCCCATCCCCGATCCTCGCGTCGAGCGTTCACGCCAGCGGATGCTGTTGCACTCCGACGCAGCGGAGGCAACGGCGAGTGAGGCGGGGTGCGCCTTCCGATTCCGCTGCCCGATCGCTCGCGAACGCTGCGCAGTCGAGCGGCCCACGATCGATCCAGCGGTGTCCCATGGCGCTGCGTGTCACTTCACCGATGATGCTGTTGCGCTGTACCGAACCGCTCGCCAGCGACCGGTGATCGAACCAGCGAATGGAGACTCATGACCATCCCCCAACTGCTCGGCGCCGGTCTTCAGGACCGTGGGGTGCTCGTCACCGGCGGCGCCAGTGGAATCGGTCGCGCGACGGTCGAGGCGATGGCGGCTGCCGGTGCCCGCGTCGCCGTACTCGACCGCGATTCTGCGGGCATCGCGGCAACGATCGCAGGTCTTGACGCACCGCATCGCCACCTGGCGGTCCCGTACGATCTCTCCGACATCGCCGGGATCCCCGCAATGGTCCAACACGTACGCGAGTCGCTGGGCGACCTGTGGGTACTCGCCCACGTGGCGTCGGTACTACGCCGCCAGCCTCTCGATGATGTGACCGAAGACGACTGGGACCTCCAGCACACGGTCAACCTGAAGTCGTCGTTCTTCCTCAACCGGGCGGTCGGCCAGTCGCTGATCGCCGCCGGTGGTGGCGGTCGCATCATCAACTTCACGTCAGCGGCATTTCTGACCGGCGCACTATCGGGCAGCGATGCCTACGTGGCCAGCAAAGGCGGAGTGGTCACGATGACGCGCAGTTTTGCGCGGGTGTATGGGCAGCACGGAATCCTCGTGAACTGCATCTCGCCTGGGCAGATCGACACCCCGATGCAGCACGTCGACAACCCGGCGTCGGTGGTCGAGTCGGCCATGCAGAGCTGCCCGTTGCGCAGAATGGGTCAGCCGTCCGAGCTTGCCGCCGTCGTCGTGTTCCTGGCTTCGGAGAATGCGAGCTTCGTGCATGGCGCAACCATCAATGTCAGCGGTGGCGCCAGCCTGTATTGACCGACTGCATCTCGCGATCAAAGGTGACAACACTCTGTCCAAGGAGACTCGCAAATGCCATTCGAACTGATTCGTCCAGCGCAAGCCGATCGTCAACAGGCGATAGTTGCCGGGGAATTGCGCCGGCGAGGTTTTGTCGCTGGAGACCGTGTCGGTCTGTGCGTGCCCAGTTCCTCCCGCCTGCTGCACGCAATCGGGGGAGCCCTTCGTAGCGGCATCATTCCGGTTGTTGCGAGCAACCAGTTGCTCGCGGCGGAACGCCAGGTCATTCGTGATGACGCCGACGTGCGCTGGTGGATCGACGACGAGACCGAACTTTCGGAATTGTTCGAAGGAGCGCCTGGAGAGCTGGCGTCGGTGCCTCTCGGCCGCCCGATGCACTACACCTCGGGGACCACCGGACGCCCGAAGGGTGTGTGGAGCGGTGTGCTGCCCGAGGGTGAAGCCGAGCGCCTGTGGGGTGAGGAGCGCGACCAGTGGCAACTGGCAGGCGATGACGTACACGTCGTGTGCTCACCCTTGCAGCACTCCGCCCCCATTCGCTTCGCACTCGGCACGCTGCTTGCCGGTGGGACGGTCGTGCTGCCGGGGCCATTCTCGGTCGATGGCTTGGTGGCCGCCGTTGCCGAGAGCGGGGCTACCAGTACGTTCTGCACGCCGGCGCACCTGCAACGGCTCGACGAGCAGGGTGCTCTGGGCGTGCTGTCGTCGCTTCGCCTCGTTGCTCATGCCGGCGCGCCGTGTCCCGAGGCCCTGAAACGGCGGGCGATCGACGCGGTCGGCTCTCGGTTGTGGGAGTTCTACGGGTCCACCGAAGGGCAGTTCACGGTGTGTTCCGCCGACGAATGGCTGCAGCGCCCGGGCACGGTCGGTCGAGCCCGCCATGGTCGCGTTCTGGAGATCGGCGCCGACGAGGTGGTCTGGTCGCACACCCCGAGTTGGGCACGCTGGACGTACTGGCGCGACCCGGTGCGCACCGCGGAGGCCTGGCGGGATGACGCGTTCACCGTTGGCGACCTTGGGCGCCTCGACGCCGAGGGCTACCTGTACCTGGTGGGGCGGCGCAGCGACCTGATCATCAGCGGCGGCATGAACGTGTACCCAGCAGAGGTGGAAGGCGTGCTCGCGAAGGTGCCCGGTGTCGTCGATGTGGTGGTGTTCCCCCGGCCCGACGAGCGTTGGGGCCAACGGGTGTGCGTGGCGGTGGTCGGCGACGTCGATTCCGCGTCAGTGTCGCAGTACGCCGAGACCCATCTCGCGGCCTACAAACGCCCCAAGGAGGTGCACGTCGTGACAGCGATCCCTCGTTTCGGTTTGTCGAAAGTTCGGCGGGCGACAGTTGCCCAGGAGTTGGGCCTCGATGTCGTCTGAACCCTTGCCCGGCGCCGTCCGGTGCTCTAGCCTGGAAACGTTATCAGTCGTCGTTGGGACGGGATTGGAAGGACGAGAATGAGCAAGATCGCACGGGTTACGGCGCTCACGTTGGAGTACCCCGAGCCCAATGACAACGGCACGCTCAGGCGCGTCACACTGTGTCGGCTCGAGACCACCGACGGGATCATTGGCTGGGGCGAGGCCATCACGATGTGGCCGGAGGCCTGCTACGCCACCGAGGTGATGATCGACGGCTTGAGCGATGCACTGATCGGTCGCGATCCGCTCGACCAGATTGTGATCAGCCGTGAGATCGCCGCGCGTGCATGGTGGTACGGGCCCGAAGGTATTGCCTCGTTCGCTCGCAGCGCCATCGACATCGCACTGTGGGATCTGCGCGGAAAAGTGACGGGACAGTCGTTGGTCAACATGCTCGGCGGTGCCGTGCACGAGAAACTGCCTGTGATCGCATCCACTCATGCGTTCATGCCGAAGCTGGAGGACGAGGCGGCGCGCCACGGAGCGTACGTCGAGGCCGGGTTCCACGGGTTCAAGATCGGGCTCGGAAAGAAGGGCGGCGCCAACGTCGGCTACGAGTTCGACCGCGATGTGCGCTTCATGAAGTTGCTACGCGAGGCAGCCGGGCCCACCGCCGACATCATGTTCGACCGTGGACAGCATCTGAAGTGGGACGCTGGGCATGCGGTGAAGCTCACCAAGGCCTGGGAGGAAGAAGGCTTGCGGTGGATCGAGGAACCGCTGGAGCCGTGGGACATCCAGGGCTTCAAGCAACTTCGTTCACACTGCACGAGCCTCGTTGCAACAGGCGAGCGGTGCTGGACCACTGAGCAGTACCACCGCTTGATCGCCACTGGAATCGTCGACATTGTCGGCTGCGACCCCGGTCGCGCGGGTGGCATCACCGGGTTCCGTGAGCTGATCTCCGCGGTCGAGCATGCTCAGTTGTGGTTCAACGCTCATGCCTGGAGCACGGCCATCATCAGTGCTGCCAGCCTGGCGCTGTCGTTGTCGTCTGAGCGGTGCATCTACTTCGAACTCAAGCCACTCGACAATCCGATGCAGAACGAGCTGGTCAGTACACCGTTCTGGCACGAGAACGGCTATATCAGTGGTCGCGACGAACCTGGTCTCGGCGTCGAGGTTGACGAACGAGTCGTCGAGAAGTACCGGATCAAGCGATGACCATTCGACTGTCCTGTGCTGACTACACGTGGCCTGCGTTGGGCCACAAGACGGTCCTTGCTGTCATTGCCGATCTTGGCTTCACCGGCGTCGACATCGGCGTGTTCGGCGACGCCACGCACGTCACCGTGCAGTCGGTAGCAGCCGATCCGCGGCGCCGCGCCGACGAGGTGCGAGCCGATGTGGATGCGGCTGGTCTGCAGGTGGCCGATGTGTTCTTGACCGCGAGCCTGGAGCTGGGTCGGGTCACCCCCACCAGCCGCACCGGCAACGACGTGGCCGAACTGCGCGACATCTTCCGGGCAACCGTCGAGTTCGCGGCGCTTCTCGGCGCGCCGGGCGTGACGCTGCTACCCGGCGTCGTGGCTGATGGCCAGGAACTGCCGGCAGCCATCGCACTGGCCGCCGAGGGACTCTCATCGCTGGTCGACATCGGCGGTGAGCGTGGGCTGGCCGTGTCGGTGGAGCCGCACGTCGGGTCGTGCATCGAGATGCCTGAAGCCACGCTGGAGCTCCTCGCGGCCTGCCCTGGTCTCACCGTGACGCTGGACCCTTCACACTTCATCTACCAGGGTTGCTCCACCGAGCGCATGACGGCGCTTGCCTCGCGTACCCGTCACGTACAGATCCGTCCGGGTGGTCCTGGTGTGATGCAGTGCAAGGTACCCGACAACCAGATCGATCTGGAGATGCTGCTGCGCTCACTGCACGCCGTGGGCTACAGCGGGTGGATAGCCAGCGAGTTCGTGTGGATGGAGAAGTGGGGCTGCGACGAAGTCGACAACACCGCCGAAAGCAAGCGGCTCGGTGAGCTGTTGGGGCAGTTGGCGGCGGAGATCTTTCAGTGAGTGGGCGACTCCGTGTAGGCGTCATCGGGGCCGGCGTGTGGGCCCAGGTGTCGCACATTCCGACGCTGCTCGAGCGCGCCGACGAGATCGAGCTCGTCGGGGTGTGTAGCAAGGGTGTCGACGAACTCCGAGCGGTGCAGGAGCGGTTCGGCTTCGCGATGGCCAGTGAGGACTACCGAGACGTCCTCGCGGAGGGCCTCGACGTGTGCATCGTGTCGAGCCCGGTCGGCGTCCATCATGAGCACGCAGTCGCCGCGATGGAAGCAGGCGCACACGTGCTGGTCGAGAAGCCGGTCACCATCGACCCTGCGGACGCGTGGCACCTGGCTCACCGCTCCGAGGAACTCGGCAAGCACGTGGTGGTCGCCTTCGGCTGGAACTACCTCCCTACCTTCGTACGGGCCAGCGAGCTGTGGAACCAGTGCGGCGGCGTCGGCACCATCGAGCACGTCATGGTGCACATGGCATCGGGCACCCGCGAGCTGCTCGACGGTTCATCGCTCTTTTCCGCCGGCCCCACCGAGGCCGTGGTCGACACCCGAACGTGGACGGACCCGGCCATCTCCGGCGGTGGTTACGGCCAAGCCCAGCTCACGCACATTCTCGGTTGGATGCTCGGTGTCACCTCGCTGCGTGCAGAGCAGGTCTTCGCCTTCGGATCCAAGCCCCCGCAGGCCCACGTCGAGTTGCACGACACGTTCTCGATTCGCTTCCAAGGTGGAGCCACCGGGTCGGTGAGCGGCGCCTCGTTCCACAGTGGGTGTCAGAGCGACCGTCACCAGTACGAGATCAGGGTGTTCGGATCGCAGGGACAGCTGCACGCCGATCTCGAGCGAGATCGCCTGTGGCTCTGGCGTTCTGACCAGCCCGAGCACACGGTGCCGTTGCCGCTGAATGCGGGCGCCTACCACTGCCGAGGGCCGGTACACACGCTCCTCGACCTGGCTCAGGGCCGCGACGTGGTCAACCGCTCTCCCATCGAGTTGGGGGCGCGCACCGTCGAAGTGCTCGCTGCGGCCTATGCAAGCATGGCGTCGGGGGCCGTGGCCGAGGTCGGAGGGGTTTCCCCATGAGCCTCACGCCGCTCTCCGCCGCCACGTTGCGCGGCGAGCGGTATCTGCTCGACCCGTTCCCGGTGTGGCGACGCATGCGGGACGACCAGCCGTTGTTCTACGACGACATTGCGAAACGGTGGATTCTCACCCGATACGACGATGTCGTCGCTGTGCTGCGCGACCCCGCCGTGTATTCGGCACGTACCTACCAGGAACGGTTCCGTCCGGTTTTCGGGCGCACGCTGGCGGAGCTCGATGGTCCGCGCCACATCCGTGAGCGCACGATCGTCGCTCCAGCTTTTGTCGGAAAGAGCCTCGACGGCTACCGGCCGTTCATCGAAGCGTCGGTGGCCCAGCTCGCTGCTGGCCTCCGCGGGCGGACGAGTTTCGATCTGATCGATACGGTCACCAGCCGTCTGCCACTGCTGGTGATTTCGGCACTTCTCGGATTCCCTGAGGACGACACAGATTTCCTGTTCGAGATCGGCCACGACGTCCTGGAGGGCCTCGCCGATGAGCCGGAACTTCGGGCCAAGGGCGCCGCTGCGCATCGACGACTGGCCGAGCACCTGGCACCGATCATCAGTGCCCGTCGCGAAAATCCATCCATCGACCTCATCTCTCGCGTTGTGCACGGCGAAGCCGAAGGCGAGCGGCTGACATACGACGAGATCTGCTCGTTCATCAGCTTCCTGTTAGCAGCTGGAGGCCCGACCACCGACATGGCCGTCCGCAATTTCTGGTGGGCGTTGCTGAGCGAGCCGGACGAACTGCAACGGTGCCGGGACGATCATGGGCGCATCGACCGAGCGTTCTCGGAATCGCTGCGCCGCGACGGCCCGATCGTCTACGAGGATCGACGCACCAACGTCGAGGTCGAGTGGTACGGCACCGTGATTCCAGCCGATACCGACATCCTTGTGTGTCTAGGTGCTGCGAACACCGACGACTCGGTGTTCAGCAATCCGGAAATCTTCGACCCCGATCGGACCGATCTGCTGATGGGTGTCGAGCGGAAATCCGGCTTTCGCGACGACAAGATGGCCGGCCACCTCGCCTTTGGGCTCGGCAGCCACTTCTGCATGGGCTACCAGTTGGCTCGGGTGGAGGTGGTCGTGGCGACAGAGCAACTGTTGGTGCCGTTGGGTGATGTGCGGCTCGCCCAGCCTCAACAGCCGCGCATCACATGGTACGAACGAACTGTGCACCAACTTCCCGTGGAGATGTCATGAATCAAGAAGGCTCTCCGGTTCGCACGGCGGTCAGCGCCGGCCGACCGTGGGCCGCGGTCATCGGCTACAGCCGGGCAGTGCGCCGAGGCGATGTTGTCGAGGTCAGCGGCACGTCCGCCACCACAGCCGACGGAAAAGTGGTGGCTCCCGGTGATGCGTACCTGCAAACTCGCCACATTCTCGGTGAGATCGTCGCCGCCCTGGGAGAACTGGGCGTGACTCCTGCCGACGTCATACGCACACGTGTGTACCTCACTGATATCGGCTATTGGGAAGCGGCGGGGCGAGCGCACGGGGAGGTCTTCGCCGGACTCGATCCAGCGTGCACGTTCATCGAGGTCGGTCGGTTGATGCTCGACGGACTCGTGGTCGAGGTGGAGATGAGTGCCCTTGCCGGCGACGGCAACTCAGCGCTCTGTAGCTGTGACCCACCGGACGGTGTCGACCACCCATGAAACATTTCTGAAGAGGGAGCTGCCACGTGGCACAAGCCGAAGATCATCCACAACGGTGGACAGTCCTCGTCACCGGGGCTGGCGGAGGGATAGGCCGCGCCACCGCCCACGCATTCAGCGCTGCCGGAGCTCAGGTTGTATGCGTCGACCGAGACCGACAGGCGCTACAGGTGACCGCGTCCGAGATCGGTGAGTCAGCTCACGTGATCGCTGCCGACCTGAGCGATATCGCCGGCTTCGAAGCGCTCCTCGATCGTGCCGAACACCTCGCCGGCCCACTCGACTCGCTCGCCCAGCTCGCCGCAATTCTGCGCCGTCGAGCGGTCCGGGATGTGACAGAGGAGGACTGGGACGCGCATTTCTCTGTGAATGCGAAGGCGGCATTCTTTCTTTCCCGGGCGTTCGCCGAGCGGCTGCGAGAATCTGGCCGACCCGGCTCGGTAGTGAACACAGCCTCGCAGAGTTGGTCCACCGGCGGTCTCGATGGGGCCGTGGTGTACGCCGCGACGAAGGGTGCGTTGGTCACGATGACCCGCGGTATGGCTCGGACGTACGGGCCGGACGGCATTCGTTTCAACGCAGTCGCGCCCGGTTTCGTGGATACGGAGATGCTGCGAGACGGACTCGAATCGGGGTCGATGGACCGAATGCTCGCCCAGGTTCCACTCGGCCGGCTGGCATCGCCCGACGAGGTTGCAAAGGCAATCGTGTTCCTCGCATCTCCGGCCTCGTCGTACATCACCGGCGCCACGATCGTGGTTGCCGGCGGCCAGTTGATGCATTGACAACCGACCAAGAACTCGTTCGGACGCACCTCAGCGTCCTTGACATCGAAAGGCAGTGATCGTGGGTACCTTCCTCGCCGGAGCAGCAACATTTCGCATCGATCCGCCCCTGCCATGCGACCCACAGGGTTTCGTTCGCCGGGCGGTCGCAGTGCGCACCCACGGAGCCCCGCTCACGGTGCGAGCGTGCGTGATTCGCACCGATGAGAAGGACGTAGCGATCGTCGCTGCCGATGTCACCGGCCTCGACAGTACGTTCGCCGACCGCATTCGTACCGTGATCGAAGCGCAGACGGGTATTCCCTACGACAACATCCTGCTCAGCGCGACGCACTCCCACGCTTCGTTGTGGGCCCGGACGGATCACAAACTTCACGGCGAGTTCGATGATTACACGGATGCCGAGAGGGCCTATTTCGCGCGGCTTCCGTTCGACTACGCAACCGCCGTGGTCTCCGCTGTTCAACGGCTTGTTCCAGCCCGGGTCTCGGGTGCAGTCGGTGTTGCCCCCGGTCTGGCGGTGAATCGACGTGAGCGAACGGATGACGGGCGAACGATCCTTGGTTGGAACCGCGAAGGTTTCATCGATGAGTCGGTTCCGACCATTCGGATCGATGCCCACGACGGGTCTCCGATCGCCACCCTCGTGGGGTTCGGCTGTCATCCGGTGGTGCTGGGTGGCGAGGTGGCGCTCACCGGACCGGACTTCATCGGTGAGTTACGAGACCGAGTCGAGTCGTTGCGCGGTGGAACGTGCATCTTCTTGCAGGGAGCCGCCGGGAACGTGCTGCCGCTCGAGGCGTTCGGCGACACGCCGGGCCCCGAGCGAACGATGGGCGCCCGCCTGGCGCTCGAGGCCGTGCATGCGATCGCCGACCACGACCCTCGAGTCATCGAGATCGAAAAGGTCGCATACGGATCGGTCACGCCGATCAGCCTCTACAGACGTCGAGTCGCGGCTGTGCAGCCGGCGCAACGCGTCGGTGTTCGTCGTGGTGTTCTCGACCTGCCACTGCTCGAAGCGCCTTCCGGCGAGGCACTCCAAGGTGAATTGGACCAACTGCGTTCCGACCTCGCGGAGCTGCGCCGTGCTGGCGCCGGTCCAGATGCTCGCAACCCGGTCTCGTACCACATTCGCTGGCTGGAGGCGATGCTTGCGCGGTTGGCGACGTCGCCGTTGCCCAGGAGCATTCCTGGAGAAATCTGGGCAGCACGGTTCGGTGACACGGCGGTCGTCGGCACCCCCGGTGAGTTGTTCACAGAATTGGGTGCCGAGGTCCGCCGACGGTCGCCGTTCCCCACGACGATCTTCGGCGGGTACTGCCAGGGAGTGCTCGGCTACGTCGCAACGGCCGAGGAGTACCCGTTCGGTGGCTACGAGCCCACTGTGGGGCAGCGTGGCTATGGCCATCCGGCACCGTTCGCTCCCGAGGCAGGTCGAATGCTGGTCGAGGGTGCTGTCGACCTCCTTCAGTCGCTGCACGCAGACGCATGAACTACCGCACCTTTGAGGAGCAGTACACCCACTATTTCGATCGACCCACATCGAGCACCGCAAGCGGTCCCGTGGGGGGCGCCCCAGCCTGGGATGCGGCGACTCTCGAGGACGACACGACGTGGATCGCTGATCTCGACGGCAATGACACAGCCGAGATCGAGGCAGCGCTCGACCGAGTCATCGAAGCCGGGACACCGATCAGCGACCTTCGCCGTGAGGACGTCGAATTCGGTGCATTCGGGAGACGACTTCGACGTTGGTGCGACGAGCTCCAACATGGTCGTGGAGTTGTCCTCATTCGAGGTTTCCCCGTGAGCCGCTGGGGCGAGCGGCGAACCGAGATCGCGACGTGGTGCATAGGACTTCATCTGGGCCATCCGGGCGCCCAGAATCCTCGCGGCGACCTCCTCGGACATGTGCGTGAACAGCGTGGCGATGGGGTCAGCGAGCACACGCGGCTCTACCAGACGAACGACGCGATCCGCTTTCACTGCGACTACGCCGACGTGGTCGGATTGATGTGTATCCGACAGGCTCCGGTAGGTGGAGAAAGCCGGATCGCCAGCTCGACAGCTGTCCATGACGAGATGTGGCGCTGCGCCCCCCGCACAGTGAAGCGTCTGTACCAGCGGGTCTGGCTCGACACACGCGACGAGGGGTCGAGCCCCGCCATCTCGGTGAACCCGTTTGCGTTCGACGGTCGACGGGTCAGAACATTCTACCACTCGGACTACTTTCGTTCCGTGGAGCGCCACGGTGGCGTGTACCAGCTGACGAGAGACCTCGTCGAGGCGCTGGACACGTTTGACCGCCTTGCGGGGTCCGAGCAGTTCTGCGCACGTATGCATCTCCAGGAAGGCGATCTTCAACTCGTGTCGAACCATTCAGTCGTTCATGCCCGCACCACATTTACCGACGACCCTGACGCGCCGCGTCACCTGCTGCGACTCTGGCTGTCGTTGGACGCGACATGAGCGACACCGAGTTGTTCGTGGTCGCCGACCGCATCTTCGACGGCGACGAGGTTCGCGCAGGGCTGGCCGTCGCCCTCGTGGGTGGGTGTTTCGGCCGCATGCTGCCTGTTGCCGATGTGCCCGCCGGCGCGCCTGTGGTGCGCTTCGAGGACGCCACGCTCTCGCCCGGACTGATCGATGCCCACCTGCACCTGGCGCCGTGGATGGTGTACGGCCTGATCGCCGCCGGGGTGACTACCGTCCGCGACGTCGGCAACGACGTCGCGGAAATGATCCCGCTGCTCGACGCGCTGCCTGACGGCCCACGGCCCACGGTGCATTGGTGCGGCCCGCTGATGGAGAGCAACAGGGTGAACTGGCCGCCGATCGCCAAGGCGCACGCGTCGGGTGCCGCAATTCGGGCCACGGTCGACGGGCTCGCCGATCAAGGGCTGCGAGCCATCAAGCTGTACGCCAATGCCACGGCTGAGCTGATGGCAGCGGCGAGCGACCAGGCCCACATCCGAGGGATGCGCGTGCTTGGCCACCTCGGAGCGACCAATCTCGATGATGCGGTTGCTGCCGGGGTCGACGAGCTACAGCATCTCGCGGGATGCTTGGCCACCGACCTCGGTGAACCCGATTGGGAGTCGGCGGCCCGCCGCGTTGCGGCCGCGCCTGTCGATCACTGCTTGACATTGGTTGTCTGGCATGCGCTTGCCCACCTTGGCGAGCCGCGCGCCGATCGCGATGCCGCCTACGCATGGGTCCCGCGCTACACGCGCGAAGCCTGGTCGGCAGCGCACCACGCGTCACAACCGTCGTCCGATCGGCTGCGACGCGTTCGCGAACTGCTCGAACGGATGGCCGCCGTCCAGTCGTTGCGGGACGCGGGTCGGCGACTACTGATTGGCTCAGACTCTCCGTTTCCTGGTTTGACCCCCGGTTTTGCCCTTCATGATGAGGCCGGACTGCTCGTGGAGTCAGGGTTCAGCGCGCTCGAGGCGATGCGCGGGCTCACGTCGGGCAATGCCGACATCATCGGGTTGACCGATGCCGGCCGCATTGTCGAGGGGGCGCCGGCCGACCTGGTTGCATTCCACGGCGACCCGACGAAGCGCATCAGCGACATCTCCGGCGTTCAGGCGGTGTGGCACGCCGGTCGACGGGTGCAAATGGACGACCTGGCCGCCACTGCCGCCGAAGTTTTCCAACGCCCGCCAACGAGCCCGATGGACCAGCTAGCCGGCCAGCGCTTCATCCCAGCAACGGGTTGACATCTGCCGATCTGATTGGGCTGTCATCGTTCTATGCGGTAGGGGTTCAGGAGGTCGGTGAGTGTGTCGCCCAGAAGGGTGAAGAGAAGCACGGTCACGAAAATGGCCATCCCAGAGCCCACAGCGATCCAAGGGTTGAGGCTGAGCAACGTCTTGCCGGTGTTCAGCATGGCCCCCCACGAGGCGGTCGGAGGTTGGGCGCCCAGCCCGAGGAAACTCAACGCGGCCTCAGTCAGCACAGCGGTCGCGAAGGTGAGTGTTGCCTGGACCGTGATCACCGGTGCCATGTTGGGCAACAGCGCTCGAGCCATCACGTGTAAGTGGCTGCCGCCGAGCGCTCTCGATGCCTGCACGAACTCGCGCTCGCGCATCGAGGAGGCGACCGCTCGAGCTTGCCTGGCAAATCGGGGCACCTGCACGACGCCGATCGCGATGATCGTGTTCCGCAGGTTCGGGCCGAGTACGGCAACTGTGGCCATCGCCAGGATGATCGGCGGAAACGCCAGCATGCCGTCGACCAAGCGCATGATCACGCCGTCGGTGAAGCGTCCGAAGTAGCCGCTGATCATTCCCAGGGGTACGCCGATCAGCAGGGCGATCGTGGTGGCCCCAAGACCCACGTACAGCGAAATGCGCGTGCCGTGGATGACGCGTGAGAAGACGTCGCGTCCGATCTCATCGGTTCCGAGCAGGTGATCCCACGACGGCAACGAGATCGGCATACCGGCCGGCTTCGTGGCGCTGAAAGGAGCGATCAGATCGGAGAAGACGGCGACACAGACCAGAGCCACCAGCAGCAACATGGTGAGAAGGTTGAGCTTGTTCTCCGTCAGCCGCCGCCATCGGTGACGCGCGCGACTCTCGCCTGATTGAACGTCTGTCATCTCGGCCGGCGAGCTCATGACCGAGCGATCCTGGGGTCGAGTTTTGAGTAGGCAATGTCGACAATGAGATTGATGACCACGAAGAATGCGGCGCTGAGCAGCACTGCGGCCTGCACGACGTCGAACGATCGTGTCAGGATCGACTGGATCATGAGCCAGCCAAGACCCGGCCAGGCAAAGATCTGTTCGATCACGACCATGCCACCGACCAGCATGCCGAAGCTGACGCCCACCTCTGTCATCAGTGGGATTGCCGCATTGCGGAAGGCGTGGCGGTAGCGAATGCGGTGTTCCTCGACGCCCTTGGCCCGCGCCGTTCGCACATAGTCGGCTTGAAGCACGCCGAGCATGCCGGCGCGCATGAACCGGGTCAGCGGTGCAGCAGTCACGGTTCCGATCGTCACGACTGGCAACACCAGAAGTTTGAGGTGCCTCACCGGGTCGTCGCCGAAGGTGACGTATCCGCCAGGTGGCAACACCGCCCACACATCGGCGAACACGAGAAGAAGTCCAATAGCGAGCACGTAGGTCGGCATGCTGAAGGCCAGCGTGGTGACAAACCGAATCGCGTGGTCGATCCAGCGACTCTCGTGAATGGCCGCCATCATCCCGAGCGGGATGGCGATCGCGACCGCGACCAGGATCGACAGAGTTGCCAATTCGAGGGTGCGCAGCAGAGCCGGGAAGACGAGGTCGGCGACGGGCGTGTTGCGTTGCGTGACGGCGATGCCCAGGTCGCCGCGCAGCAGGTTTCCGATCCACCGGAAATACTGGATGAAGAGTGGATCGTCGAGGCCGAGTTGACGGCGTACGGCAGCGTACGCCTCGGGCGGGGCGTCGAACCCGAGAGTCATCGCAGCTGGGTCGCCGGGCACGATCCGGAAGATCACGAACACGGCAGTCGCCACCATCCACATCACCACTGCCCCCTGGAGTAGTCGTCGGGCGATGTAGCGCTTCATGCGCCAGGCCCCTCGACACCCGGGTGATGGCAGGCGACTGCGTGATCAGTTCCACCCGTCGAGACCAGTACCGGCTCCTCCACTGCACAGCGCTCATCGGCCCGCCAGCAACGAGTCCGAAAGCGGCATCCAGATGGCGGTGCCAACGGGCTGGGCAGATCGCCTTCGAGCACGATGCGGCGCCGCCGGTCGTCGCGGTTGCCATGCGACGGCACAGCGGACAGCAGGGCATTCGTGTACGGGTGCTGTGGCATGCCGAAGACGTCGTCACGAGAGCCAATTTCAACGATCTTGCCGAGATACATCACCGCCACGCGGTCGGAGATGTGACCGACCGCCGAGAGGTCGTGGGCGATGAACAGGTATGCCAGGTCGAGTCGCTGCCGGAGATCGCTCAGGAGGTTCAGGATCTGCGCCTGTATCGACATATCGAGTGCGGACACCGGCTCGTCGAGGACGATGAACGATGGATCCAGCGCCAGAGCCCGAGCAATGGCGATGCGTTGCCGTTGCCCACCGGAGAACTCGTGAGGGCGACGCCGCACCGTATCTGCGGGTAGTTGCACGAGTTCCAACAGCTCAGTGATGCGAGCGGTGCGTTCGGCGGCTCTCAATCTGTGGATCCGAAACGGCTCGGCGAGGATCTGGCCGACGGTGGAGCGGGGGTTCAGCGAAGCGTACGGATCCTGGAACACCACCTGAATCTGGCGGCGTAGCGGTCGTAGTGATCGGTGGCTGAGTCGGGTGATGTCCTTGCCGTCGAAGACGATGCTTCCCGAGGACGGTTCGATCAATCGCACGATGGTCCGTCCGAGCGATGACTTCCCGCACCCAGATTCACCAACTAGGCCAAGCGTCTCGCCGCGCTCGATGCGCAGCGACACGTCGTCGACGGCTGTGAGCGTACGAGCCCGCCCGCCGCCCTGCGCTCGCAACGGGTACGAGGTTGTCAGGTTGCGCACTTCGAGAACTGGCCCTGCCACGGTGCTGGCTTCGGTGGGCGTCATCGCTCTGTCTCGCGACCATCGGTGGTGTCGACCTGCGAGGCCCGCTGCGCCCAGTCTGCAACCTCGTCGACGTAGTGGCACGCAGCGCGATGACCGCTGACCACCTCGATGAGCGGTGGCTGCTCTGTTGCGCAGCGCTCTCGATCGTGGCCCAACCCGCACCGGGTCCGAAACGGGCAGCCGACGATCTTCTCGGTGATCTGCGGGGGCTGGCCCGGAATCGATGGGAGTCGCTCTCGCCGCTGGTCGAGCGACGGGAGGCTGGCCAGTAGGCCAACGGTGTACGGGTGCCGTGGTTGATCGAACAGGTCATCGGCTGTCGCCTCTTCGACGATGCGTCCGGCGTACATCACGATCACTCGGTCAGCAATTTCGGCAACAAGTCCGAGGTCGTGCGAGACGATGATGGTTGCCGCGCCGCTGCTCCGCTTGGCCTCCATCAGCACGTCGATGACCTGCGCCTGGATGGTGACGTCGAGCGCAGTCGTTGGCTCGTCGGCGATCAGGAGCTTTGGTCGATTGGCAATGGCCATGGCGATCATTGCCCGCTGACGCATCCCGCCGGAGAACTCGTGCGGGTACTGCTTGGCACGCTCGGCCGGCTGGGGGATTCCTACCAGGGCAAGCAACTCCTCGACGCGGGTCATGTGTGCGGCTCGGGAACCGTGGCGGTCGTGCACCCAGATTGCCTCGCGAATTTGCTCACCCACGGTGATGACGGGATTCAGCGACGTCATCGGGTCCTGGAAGACAACACCGACGTCCTTGCCGCGTATTGCCCGCAGTTGCTCCTGATCGGCGGACAGCAGGTCGACCCCCAGAAACCGGGCAGTGCCGCTGGCAATGTGAGCTGGCGGCGATGGCACCAGGCCCAGAATCGACAGGATCGTCACCGTCTTGCCCGACCCCGACTCACCGACGATGGCCACCGTCTCACCGACGTCGACTCGGAAGCTCACCGACGAAACGGCATACCCCACGCGTCCGGCACCCCGAAAGGTTACGACGAGGTCATCGACCTCCAAGAGTGCCGGAGCGAGGGAAGAGGATGTCACGACGTTCGGTCAGTCCTGCTTCGTGACGTTCTTGAGGAAGAGGTGGCCCTGAGTGTGGGCCAACAAGCCGTCGATGCCTTGGACAGCGGCGAGCGGTGAGATCATGCCGCCGATGATGATCTCTGGCTGGCCTTCCATTGCCATTACCTGCAACTCGGCGATGGCCGCCGCGTAGTCAGCGTCATCGGTCATCGATCGGGCATCCTCGAGCAGGGTGTAGAACTCGGGCTTCTGATCGATCCAGCCGAGCGCCTTCGTGAAGAGCTTGGCGTAGGGATGGTTGAGCAGGTCGTACTCATTCGGCTTGGGCACCATGCCACACAGGGCGAGGTCGAAGTTCCCGGCGTCGTCGCCCAGGGTGCGAGCCACGTAGGTGCCGACGTCGAGGACCTGGATCTCCACGTTGATTCCGACCTCGGCGAGCTGTAGCTGGACCAGCTGCGCCAAGGTCGTGAACTGGAAGCCGAGGTCGCAGACGATGAGCTCGCCTCCGTCAACGCCGTCGGCAAAGCCTGCCTCGGCCATCAGACTGGCCGACCTGTCGAGATCCTGCGTGGTGTACGACATCGCGTCGGCATTGAAGAAGTCCTGGCGGACCTCCATCGGGTTCGACAGCACCTGCATGAATCCGAACAGACTGCGTGCGATCGCCGTGCGGTCCAGTGCACTGCTCGCCGCTTGGCGGACCGCCTGGTTGGACCACGGCTCGCGGCGGGTGTTTGTGTGGAAGTGGTAGAAGCCTGAGTTGAAACCGTCGGCCGGTCCGATGATCTGCACGCCGGCGGACTGCAGGGCGCCGATCTCGCCAAGGGGAGCGCTGGCCAGCACGTCGACGTCACCAGTGCGAATCTGCAGCGATTGCACAGTTGCGTCGGGAATGGTGCGGAACTCGATGCCATCGAGGTGCGGCAGTCCTTCGACCCAGTAGTTGGGGTTGCGTTCGAGGACGACCTGTTGGTTGGCCTCGGCGCTGACAAACATGAATGGGCCGGTGCCAACAGGCGTGGCTCCCTGGTCGATGCTGTCGTCCTCTGGGGTGATGTACACGTCGATCAGCGTCAACGGCAGGATTCGATCCGGCTCGGTGAGGTGCACTTCGACCGTGAGGTCGTCGATTGCCTCGACCGACTCGACGCGGGTGAGCAGGCTGGTCGTGCGGCCGGATTCGGGAGCTTGGGCCCGTTCGATCGAGGCGACGACGTCTGCGGCATCGAAGGTCGAGCCATCGTGGAACGTGACACCGTCGCGCAGATTGAACGTCCAATCGAGACCGTCCTCGCTGGCTGACCACTTCTCGGCCAGCGATCCGACGATCTCGTACGAGTTGAGATCGAACTCGACGAGGGTGTCGAACATGTTGGTGATGATGCTGCGGTCGTTGGTCGACCCGAAACGGTACGGGTTCAGTGATGTGGGATCGGCCGACTGAGCGACCACGAGCACGCCGCCCTGTTGGGTGTCGACCGGCGTCGTAGCACCCGGCGTCGAATCGCCCGGCACAGCAGCCTCTGCCGTCGTTGCGGTCCCCGAAGTGTTGCTCGGCGACGTGGAGTTGCTGTCGTCGGAGCAGGCAGCTGCGACAACACTGATGACGATGAGAGCACTCACCAATCTGGTCTTGAACATTCTTTGTCCTCCACAGTCCTGGAAACGATTGTCGCCATCCTAGAGAGCGTCGTTTGTGGTGTCAAGGGTCACTATTGTGAGGATCATCGTTGCGGCGGTTGTGTTTGCCAAGAACGCTCCTGCGCAGATCTCCAAATGGTGCGATCAGCATGGAAACGATCCCACGTGTCTGTGAAGCAGCGAGAGCTCCGCCAGTGTCACGTGAAGAGGCGCAGTGGATCAACGCGTCGATCACTTGGTGGTCGTCCGATTCTGCGCGACGCTCGACGCGAAGGATTGTCAGACAGTTTGACATTCGTACGATCTTTGCGTATGGTCTCTTCTCAAGCCGTGCCGCTTCGCCAGAAGACGCCTCGACACCAGGGAGAGCCATGACCGCACAGAACCACGATCCATATGCCGGGTTGCAGCTAGGCCTCGGTCGTCGCCGCTTCTTGGCCCTCGGGGCTGCAGCCGCTGGGGGTGTCATCCTCGCAGCGTGCGGAAGTGACGACAAGAAGTCCACCAACACGGCTGCTCCGGCTACGACGACCGGGGCGACTGCAGCAGAAACGACGGCAGCGCCGGTCGCTGGCGCCGGTCGCTACGGCGGCCCGACACCGAAGAAGATCGGCGGCAAGCTCACATTCGTGTCGAGCGGGTCCGAGGGAGCGGTGTTCGATGCCCGCCAGAAGTACATCTTCGACGTACTGCGCGAGGACTACGGCGTCGAGGTCACCATTGTCAGCGACCTCGACTATGCGCTCGTCGAAGCACAGATCAAGACGAACCAGATCGATTGGGACGTCATCGATGCCGACTCCTTCTTTGCTGCCCGTGCCGCCAAGGAGGGCTGGCTCGAGCCGATCGACTACAGCATCATCGATGCCAGCCAGCTCGTCGAGGGCGCTGCCAAGGAGTTCGCCGTGCTGCAGGGGGTTGGTGCGCACCACATGGCATGGAACACCAGCCAGGCCTACGGTGCAGGGAAGGGACCGACCTCATGGGCCGAGTTCTACGACACCAAGCTGTTCCCTGGTCGCCGCGCTCTCCGCAGTGGTGCCTTGCAGACGCTTCCGGGCGCCGCGTTGGCAGCAGGAATTCTGCCTGCCGACCTGTACCCGTTGAACCTCGACAAGGCGTTCGAGTCGCTCGAGCGAGTCCGGGACAGCGTCATCAAGTGGGTTGATGGTGGCCAGGCGATGCAGGACCTCGCGCTCGCTGGTGAGGCTGACATGTTCAACCTCTACACAAGCCGATGCGTGACGTTGAAGAGTGAGGGTGAGCCGATCGACTTCCGCTTCGACCAAGGCACCGCCGAGGAAGCAGATCTCATCATCATCAAGGGCTCGAAGAACAGCCTGCAGGCCCAGTACGCGCTCGCGCTCTCGTCGAACACCCCGGAGTACCACAAGGTGCTGGCAGAGGCGACGAACATCGGCTTCACCAACATCGAGGGTATGGCAATGGTCGACCCCGCGATCCAGCCGCTCCTCAGCACTGCTCCCGACAACTATCGTCTGCTCACACCTGCAGGCAACGATTGGTGGGCAGACAATCAGCCGGCAGCTGAGCAGCGCCTGACTGAGTGGATCCTCGGTTGATAGGTGTCGCTCAGGGCCAGCCCATCGGGCGTTGATGCCGACTTGGGCGTACCTGACGGCGACACATCGATTGAAGGATCACAAGTGACAGACCACGACAACCCTGAACATGTGAGCGGTACGACAGCCGCTCGAGGAGCACCAGTGCGCCTCGAGCGGCTGTCGAAGCGTTACGACGACGTCATTGCGGTCGACGACATCTCGCTCGACATCCACGCCGGCGAATTCGTGACGCTGCTCGGGCCGAGTGGCTCTGGAAAAACCACCACGTTGATGATGCTCGCTGGATTCCAGGAGGTCACCGACGGCACGATCACCGTCGGAGACCGTGAAATCTCTCGCCTTCCCCCGAACAAGCGAGACATCGGCGTGGTGTTCCAGCACTACGCGTTGTTCCCCCACATGCGAGTGGACGAGAACGTGGGTTTCCCACTCAAGATGCGCAGCGTGAGCAAGGCGGAAAGCAAAGCACGGGTCGCGGCAGCACTCGAGTTGGTCAAGTTGAAAGAGTATGGGCGGAGGTACCCGCGCCAGTTGAGCGGTGGCCAGCAACAACGCGTCGCGCTGGCACGCGCGGTTGTTTTCGAGCCCGGTCTGGCCCTGATGGACGAGCCGCTCGGAGCACTGGATCGCCAACTTCGAGAGCAGATGCAGTTCGAGATCAAACGAATGCAGGAGACACTCGGAATCACGGTGATCTATGTCACCCATGATCAAGAGGAAGCCTTGGTGATGTCGGATCGCATCGCCGTCATGAACAAGGGCAAGATCGAACAGTTCGCGTCACCGTCAGTGTTGTACAACGAACCCGCAACGGCATTCGTCGCCACTTTCGTCGGCGAATCGAACCTGTTGCACGGCACCGCTGGGGACGCTCGGGGCGACTCGATGTCGGTCCGCACGAAAGGCGGACTTGATCTGGTCGGACGGGCGGCGTCCGCCATCGCTGTCGGCGATGCGATCGTCGCCACCGTCAGGCCTGAGAAGTTGCAGGTGCTCGAGGCCGGCCAGCCGCACGGAGACGCAGAGAACCAGATCCAGGTCGTGTGCAGCGAGGTGACGTATGCCGGCCAGATGAGCAGGTACGTCGTTACCGCCTCAGGTGGGGACGCGTTCGTACTACGGGTACAGAACCGCCCTGGCAGTGTGTCGTTCTCGGTCGGCCAAGCACTCCTCTTGACGTTCGGCGTCGACGACCTGCGCGTGTTCCCGGCTGAGCAACTGTCCGGACCGGCTGAAGCAGAGCGTCCGGAATGACCACCATGGAGTCGATGGCGGGTTCGATCGACGCGGCTCGCCGCCCACCGCCTCGCAAACCGACTCGTGCCTACCGGCGAGATTCGCGGCTATTGATCGTGCCTGCGTTGCTGTTCCAGATCGCGTTCTTCTTCGTGCCGCTGTACTACGTCGCCAAGCAGAGCCTCTTCGATCCCGGGTTCACCACCGAGCACTACCGCGAGGTCTTCACCAACCCGCTCTATCGCAAGGTTCTGTTCCAGACGCTCCGCCTTGCCGTCATGGTCACCGCGTTCGCCGTCATCTTCGGTTATCCAGTTGCCTATTTCATTGCACGGTCGAAGCCGTTCATCGCAGGGATCACGCTGCTCGGGGTGCTCGTCCCGCTATGGACCAGCCTGCTTGCGCGCACCTACTCGTTCCAGGTTCTGTACGGGCGAGAAGGTTTCGTCAACGACATTCTGCTGCGGCTGGGGCTCATCGACAAGCCACTACCGCTGATGTTCAATACCTTCACCGCCGTCTCGGGTATGACCCACGCACTGTTGCCGTTCGTGATCTTGCCGTGTGTCGCCGTCATGCGCGGTATCGACCCCTCGTTGACGAATGCAGCTAAGAGCCTCGGCGCCACGCCGTGGAAGGCGTTCCGTCACGTGTACTTCCCCCTCACCAAGCCGGGCCTCGTGACATCGGTGATACTCACCTTCATCCTTGCGCTCGGCTTCTTCGTCACGCCCGTGATCCTCGGCGGAGTCACCGAGTTCACCATTGCGGGCCTCATCCAGCTACAGATGCAAAAGACGCTGAACTGGGGCCTGGGCGGGGCACTCTCGATCACGCTCCTGGCATTCACGGCAACCATCGTCTACCTGTACCAACGCAGGTACGGCCTCGACAAGCTGCTTGCTGGTGGTCGATGAGCGCCACCATCGCCCCTTCGCGCCGAACGCTCAACTTCCGGCGTCCGGTGATCGCTCTGGTCACGGCCCTCGTGGTCTTCTACCTGATCTTCCCCCTGCTCGTCACGATCCCGATCTCGTTCAACTCCGTGCGGCGCGTCGGGTTCCCGCCGAAGGGCTTCTCGTTGCGGTGGTACGACGAGTTCTTCGGGATCAATCAATCCGGTGGCAGTCGCTGGCTGCCGGCAACCTTCTTGAGTATCAAGATCGCAGTCGCCACGAGCGTCTTGGCGACAGTCCTTGGCGGTCTCGCTGCGATACCCGTCGCCAGAGCTCAGTTCCGAGGCAAGAACGTGATCCAGACGCTGCTCCTGCTGCCGTTGGTGCTGCCGGTCATCGTTCTTGCCGTGGGCATCTTCCTGCTGTACATACCGCTCGGGTTGTTGGGCTCGCCGATGGGGATCGTCTTCGGTCACACGGTGCTCGCGATCCCGTACGTCACGTTGATCGTCGCCGCGACCTTGAAGAACTTCGATGAGCGACTGGAATGGGCCGCGCTCAGTCTCGGTGCGAGCAGGGCGCGCACTCTCTGGACGATCACCATCCCTCTGGTCCGGCCGGGCATCCTTGCTGGTGCGCTGTTCTCCTTCCTGACCTCGTTCGACGAGTTGCTGATCGCGTTGTTCGTGAGCGGCACACGCGCCGTCACGCTGCCCCGACTGCTGTGGGACTTCCTCCGCACCGAGGCCAGCCCGGTGATCGCGGTCGTATCGGTGCTGCTGACGCTGTTCTCGGTGATTGTCGTGGCCCTCATCGCGTTGGTACAGCGAGACCGATCATGACCACCATCGAACCACTCACAACCACAACCAACAATGAGGCAATCCGCAGCGCTGTCCTCGCAATGCCGCGTATCGATCTGGGAGTGGGAATTACGCCCTTGGAGCATCTCGCTCGGCTCAGTCGTGAACTTGGTGGGCCGCAGATCTACATCAAGCGCGACGACCTCGCCGGTGGTCCCCTTGGTGGCAACAAGACACGAATGCTCGAATACGTGCTCGCCAAGGCGCTCGCAATGGGTGCAACAGCGGTTGTCGGCGGCTCGGCGGTGCAGTCCAACTACTCCCGACAGCTCGCTGCGGCCTGCGCACGTCTCGGGCTCGACTGCCACCTCGTTCTGCGTCAGATTCGCCCGGAGGACGAGGTCGTGCAGGGATCCCTGCTGCTCGACTACCTCTACGGAGCCGAGGTCCACCTGATCCACGACGACCGCGAACTGCAGACTCAGCGTCTCATTGAACTGGCCCAGAACCTGGAGGCGGCGGGCGATGTCGTGTATCGCGCTCCGCAAGCGAGCGAGGTCGACAAGCCGCTCCATGCGCTGGCGTACGTGGCCGCTGGGCTCGAGATGATCGACCAGACAGCGAGCGCAGGATTCGAGCCGACCCACGTCTACGCGTCGTCACTCGACACCACGCATGCTGGTCTGCTGCTGGGGTTGCGCGCCGCAGCACCTTTGGTGAAGCTGCGCGTGATCTCGCCGAACGAGCCCGCCATCTTCGCTGACCGGACCATCGCCGAGGAGGTCGCTCGGCTTGCCACAGCATGTGCCGCGCTGCTGGGCGTCGCGATGACGGTGGATCCATCGACGGTCGAGACCTGCACTGAATTCGTCGGCGAGCGCTACGGGGTGATCACTCAGGGCGGTCTGGAGGCGATGCGACTGTTCGCCCGGTTGGAGGCCATCGTGCTCGATCCCGTCTACAGCGCCAAGGCCGCCGCTGCGCTGATCGACGACATTCGTACCGGGGTGCTCGGCACTGATGACATCGTGGTCTTCGTGCACACCGGAGGTATCCCTGCCGTCTTCGCCTACGCCGCCGAGATTGCGGCCGAATTCGTTGGTCAATGACATCGCCGGGTCTGGCCCCGTCAGTGCTCGCTCACGTTGGAACGCTCGAACTCGAGAGCTGCTTCCAGCCCGGACTGCATGTGCTGGTGCACCGCAGCCGCCGATCGATCCGGGTCACCCTGTCGGAAGACGTCGATGAGCGCGGCGTGAGATTCCGCCTGGCCTCGTGGCGTTGCCTGGACCGCGTGGTCGCGCGAGGCAACAAGACCGAGCCATGCCTCGGACCAGATCTGTCGGTAGGCCCGCGACAACCTCGCGCTACCAACGGAATCCACGAGCGACAGGTGGAACGCAAGGTGCGACTCCATCGTGGTGCCCCACTGCGCATCGTCGGGTACTCGGCGAAGGCGGTCCAGCGCCTCGTCGAGAACGGAAATGCGCTCGGGGTGCAAGGTGATGAACCGCGCCGCCTCACCTTCGAGCAGAAGTCGCACGCGGTAGACATCGTCGAGATCCTCGGTGGTGAGCCGCGGCACCCAGACACCCCGATGCGGTGCCCGGTGGAGCAACCCTTCGTGGACGAGCTGGGCGAGCCCAGCTCGCAACGATTGGCGACTGACACCGAAGGCCTCGGCAAGTTCGACCTCGCGAAGTCGCGTGCCAACCGGAATGGATCCGTTGAAGATCTGACGAGCGAGTTCTTGCGCGATGGCATCGCCCATGGATGGGCGCTCGAGAACGGTGCTCTCGACCACGGGCTCACGGCCATTCGTCATGGAATGGCCGGCCGGAGTGTCCCGAACGTGTGTCACGTGTGTCCTCGCGCTGGACGGATTGTCGACGAAGTGTACAAGAGTCCAACCACGGGCCGAACAGGCCCATTGATGAGGAGATCGCCATGGAACTCGGATTGCTGATCCCGCAGGGGTACTTCGATGAGTTTGCGGGGTGGGCTCCCCGCGATGCGTGGAAACGGATGGTCGCCATCGCTCGCCTCGCGGAGGAGGCTGGCTTTGGTTCCATCTGGATGGGGGAGCACGTCGTCGCCAAGTGGGACCCGGAATCGATCGCCTTCGACGGTGTCACGATGATGACGGCGCTGGCAGCGCTCGTCCCGCGGGTCGAGATCGGCTTCTGTGTCGTCAACTCCACACTTCGCCAGCCGGCAATGACGGCGAAGATGGCGAGTGGCCTGGACACGATCAGCGACGGTCGCCTGCTGCTCGGGCTCGGGGCGGGATTCAAGCAGAACGAGGCAGAGTGGGCCGGCGTCGACTTCCCGTCCGCCGGCAAGCGTCTCCGAGTGCTGGCCGAGCACCTCGAGATCATTTCGCGGATGACACGCCAAGGTGAGCCGGAGGTCACGTTCGCGGGAGAGTTCGCCTCGGTCACTCACGCCGTGAATTCCCCACGCACTGCGGGACGTAGTCACATTCCGATCCACATGGGGGGCCATGGCAAGGAAGTGACGTTCCGGCTCGCGGCGCGGTACGCCGACGAGATCAACATGGACGTGATGCCCGACGCGCTCGTCGAACACCGCGAGGTGCTGCACGAACGTTGTGTCGAGATCGGCAGGGACCCGTCCACGATTCGCATCGCAGCGGGCATCAACCCGTGTTGGCCGTACCGAGACGTCACCGTGACCGGCACTCAGCGAATGATGGAGCAGGCCGACGTTCCATCTGTGATGAACATGAGCGTCGACACGGCGGACAGCCGGGTGGCCGAGATCGCTGCGTGGCACGAGCTCGGGCTCGATCGCCTCGTGTGTGCAGCACCGGGAATTGTGGACAGTGACGAGCCGCTGGACGAGTTGATCGCCCATATCCATTCCGCTGGGCTGTCGCTGGGACGGTGAGCGGCTGTCAGTCGCGCTCACGGCGTGATCTGCACGACGACCGACCGTACGCCGCAGCGACCATCCAGTACCGCCCAGTACGTGATCAGGTGTGTGCCGTCATTGCGAGCAACGATCGTTGGAAAGCCGAATTCGAAGTCCAACATTTCGGTCACGCCCTCATCGTGCAACCGCTCCTCACGCTCGCGGTGAGCATCGTGCAGCAGGGTCTCGGTCTCGACAGTCCAGACATTGCCATCGAGGTGAGCGAGTGCTGCCACGATGCCCTGTCGCCCGTAGCGGCGGTTGTAGACGATCAGAAATCTCCCATCGTCGAGCCCGGCGACCGACAGTGTCTGGCCCATGATCCCCATGGACGATGGGGCCGACCAGGTGTCTCCACCGTCGCACGACACCGCGAACGAATTGGGCTGATCGACAAGACCGTCGAGCGTGACGGTCCAGGCAGTAGCCAGCACGCGACCATCTGGCAGCAGGGCCAACTTCTGTTCCAGATAGCCGAGTAGGCCCGCCGGGTCCTGCATGGCGGTGACGACCCTGGCCCAGGTGGCCCCCGCGTCGTCAGAGATGGCGAGGATGACGCGTTCGCCAAGTTTGTCGGGCTCGATGGTGGCCGCCGGGGCGAGAAGGCGCTCGGCTGAGACTGCGAGGATCCCGTGGGAGATTTCGAGCGCAGTCGTCGGCATGGAAATCACCGCCGGTTCGGTCCAGCTCCGGCCCTGGTCGTGCGACGTGCAGACGATCGCTTCCGACCACCGATCGCCGAACTTCAGGTCGCCGACCTGTGACGATCTGGCCCCGTACGCGAACAGCGTCGCGCCATCGACCGATCGAGATGCCTTGAGGAAGTTGGTGCTCGGTGGATCGTCGCTGGCCGGGAGCAGGGTGCCCTCCACGTGCCAGTCGGTGCCGTTCGCGGAGCGGGCCCAGTCGGTGCCGCCGCTCGCGAACTGACCACCCGTGTTGCTGTACGCGCAGATGAGGGAGCCATCGTCGAGCTCCGCGGCCTGCGGAAAGGCGGACCCGCGATCGTCGATCGTCCCTCGTCGGAGCACTTCTATCGCCACGTTGGTCCTCGTTTCATTGCCTGCGGCAGCGGAGTTTGGGCTGCTATTGTCTGTTTGTCCTACAAACCATATCATCGGAGACGAGAATGCTGAACGATCCGGGGGCACGCAGCGTGGCCCCCGTAGTGGTGGCCGACGTACCCCTGTGGGGCGGCGAGTGGGACTATGAATTGGAACGGGCGGCGATCGAGCAGTGTGGAGCATCCTTCGTCATCCCTCGTGACGCGGCCCACAACGAGGAGTTGATCACGACCGCCGACATCATCTTGCGCGGAGGGCGTCGAATCGACGCGGAGATCATCGCCCGGGCTGAAAAGTGCGTGGGCATCGTCACCTACTCGGTCGGGCTCGATGGCATCGACCTCGATGCGGCCTCTGCGGCAGGAATCGGCGTGCGTAACGTGCCCGGCTATTGCACCGAGGAAGTGGCGACGCACGCCGTGCTGCTGATGCTGGCCGCCATGCGCCGCTTGCCGCACTGGCTCGCCACGACCTCCAGCGGCGGCTGGCTGCATCCTCAAGACCAACTGACCCTGCCGCGTGTCAGCGTGAAGACGCTGGGTGTGATCGGAGCCGGACGGATCGGACGTGCAGTCGCGAGCAGGGCACGGGCGTTCGGTATGACCACCATCGCCCACGACCCTTATGTGGATGATGCCGTCGAGGGCCTCACGCTCGTCGGCTTCGACCACCTGCTTCGTTCAGCGGACGTGATCGTGCTCTGTGCCTCGGTGACGTCGACGAGCCCGCAGCTACTCGACCGGGCCGCTCTCGAATCGCTCGGCAGCCCGGGTCCGATCATCGTCAACGTTGCGCGTGGTTCGCTCATCGACGAGCAGGCCCTGGGTGAGGGGCTCCGTTCGGGTCGCGTGGCGGCCGCGGCGCTCGATGTGCGTGCGAGCGAACCACCCGATCCGGCGAACGATCCCCTCGCGGGCGCGCCGAACTTGATTCTCACTCCGCACGTCGCGGCTGCGTCTCGGGAAGCCGTCGACGATCTCCGCGCCGGTGTCGCAGCGGCCGCAGTCGACCTGCTGCGTGCATCTGGTCGGTTGGGTTGATGATCGGTGGAGCCAGACCTTGCGCTGAGCCTTCCGGCGGACGTCGTCGCCTACATCCGTGAAGGTGTAGCGACCGGCGAATCGAATCGGGAGAACCGTCGTGCTCTGGACCGTTGGAGGCTGCTTCCCCGGGTCCTTCGAGACGTCTCGGCTGCCACGGCCTCGACCACGATCCTGGGTGTCGATGCGAGCGGACCGCTGATCGTTGCCCCGATGGCTGCACATCGCCTCGTCCATCCCGATGGCGAACTTGCGGTTGGCCGTGCGGCAGCTCAGGTGGGTATCCCGATGGTGCTCTCGTTGAGTAGCACGACGACCGTCGAGTCCGTCGGCGCCGTTGCAGGGCTCGACCTGTGGTTCCAGCTGTACCCATTTGCCGACCTCGCCGAAAGCCGTGCCGTTGTGGAACGCGCGTGGACGGCCGGCGCCCGTGTGCTCGTCGTTACCGTCGACATGCCCCCCATCGACCGCTCATCGCTTCCAGGTTCCCAGCTGACATTGCCTCTCGGCGTCGAGTACGCACACCACGGTCCGAACCCGCTGATGAGTACCACGTTCGACTGGGACGATCTGGGGGAGCTGATCTCCTGGTCGCCGATCCCTGTAGTGGTCAAGGGGATCATGCACCCCAGCGACATGGCTCGCGCTGAGGAACTGGGTGCGGTTGCGTCCGTCGTGTCGAACCACGGTGGCCGCATACAGGATGGCCTGGTGTCGGTGATCGACGCGCTCGACGCATTCGACCGACCCAATGCCCCTCCTGGACGCGACGCAACGCAGGTCGAGGTCTACGCAGATGGTGCGATCGAGTGTGGCGCAGATGTTGCGCGGACCATCGCTCTTGGAGCGCGCGCGGCGTTGATCGGGAGGCCGATTCTGTGGGCGCTCGCGGCCGGGGGTGAGGAGTCCGTGAGGCTCCTGCTCGAACGCCTCGTGGCGGAGGTCGTCGCGGTATGCGCTGTACTCGGCGTGCGCTCTCCGTCGGAGATCACGCGCGATCACGTTCGACACGTCGACTACTTCTGACCGGCAGTTTCGTGCCTGCAATCAGTACGTGGTCCAGCCACCGTCGACGACGATCGAGGTCCCGGTGACGAATGACGCGTCCGGCGAGCACAAGAATGCAACGACTCCTGCCACATCGTCCGGTACACCTCGTCGCCCAAGTGGTGTCACCCGTGACCATGTGTCGTTCGCCGACTCCGAGGTCTCCGTTGCGTTGTCGCGAGATCCGGACAACGCGATGTCTCCCGGCGCGACGTACACGACCCGAGTTCCCTGGGGAGCCAGCTCGAACGCCAGACTGCGGGTAAAGCCGAGCAGACCGGCCTTCGACGCGGCGTAGGCGACTGCGCGGTGCTGAGCGGCGAATGCGGCGACGGATCCGATGTTGATGATCACTCCGCCACCCGGGCGCCCGTTCGTCGTGGCAGCCCGAAGGTGAGGGATTGCGTGACGTGCACACCGGAACGCCGCGCCGAGGTTGACGCCGATGATCTCATCGAACTGCGCATCGGTGCAGTCTTCGACTGCGGACAACGCCGATGGGCCCGTGACTGCAGCGTTGTTGATGACGGCGTCGAGCCTGCCGAACGACGCGACAGCTGCTTCGACCAGTTCTCCCGCGGCATCGTGCCGCCGCAGGTCTGCGGCATGAATCGCAGTCGATGTGTTGGCCGACCAGCGGCCCCGCACGCGGTCCGCCTCTTCGGAATCTCTCACGCCGATCGTGACCGACCAGCCATCTGCCACGAGGCGGTCCACGATGGCTGACCCAATGCCACCTCCTCCGCCCGTGACGATTGCTGCCGGACGGTTCACTGGTCAACCGCCTCGGCGAGCGGTCCGACCATGACGATGCCGTCTCCTGCGGCGACCTCCGCGAGGCGTCGCAACATCATCACGGTGCCGTCGCGGTGAGCGGTGAACACCTCGACCACTTCGCCATGTTCGTCGATGACTGCTGCGAGAGGGTCGCCATCGCTGACGGTTTGGCCGACGCACGCGCTGGTGACACACCAACCGTCGACGGTGGTCGAGAGCATGGCATCGACATCGCCGTCGCCGCCGCGGATCCAGCGGGTACCGGCGACCGCTGGGGGCGCGGTGTCCAGGACGCCGAGCATGCTCAATACCCGCTCTGTCCCATGCACATAGCCGTGTAGATCCGTCTGGGTGAGGGCGCCACCGCCACCACCCTCCACGTAGATCGCTGGAATGCCGTCCTCATTTGCCGCGCTGATGCTGCGACCTGGACCGATCTCGTCATGGATCCATCCGAGCGGAGCAGCGAACGCAGTTGCTGCGGCAAGCGCCTGCTGTGCGATTGCACCGTCGCCGCCGAGGCACCCAGCGAACAAGGGCATTGCGTAGGCGGAGCCCGCCGAATGAAGGTCGATCAGCAGGTCGGAACCGGCAAGCACCGCTCGGTGCAGGACATCAGCGACACGTTCGGTGAGGGAACCATCAGGTCGTCCAGGGAAGGAACGGGCAAGGTCGCCACCATCGACCGGGCTTCGACGCGTACGTGCCGAGAATGCAGATGGATTGGAGACGTCGACGATCCGTACACCACCGGTCAGCAGACCTGCACTGCAGCGACGCATCAGCATTCGGGCAGCGGCGACACCCTCGAGCTCGTCTCCGTGGACGCCCCCGAGAATGGAAACGATCGGGCCGGCGTTGTCGGCCAATGCAGTGAAGACCGAGACCTCCCATCCCTCACCGAGGTCGTGGGTGGCAATCCCTGCGGTCATGGTGCTGGTTCGAGGACGCGCTGGAGCACAGACGTGACGTGGGCACGGAGTGGCTCGTCTACCTGGGAGAGCGAAGCCGACACCGTTGCGTGACCGATGAGACCACGTTGGACGAGCGCCTCCTTCAATGCTCCGATCGCCGCTGCAACGAAGCTGCCCGGTCGGTTCGGCGCGAAGTACAGATCGGCACAATCCACGAGGTAGCGCTGCACCGACGACGCGCCCTCCCAATCACCGGCCTGGGAGTGGGCGAGCAACGTGACGTGGTGCTCGATGAACACGTTGGCCAAGCCCGGCACGGCACCGTGGAACCCGCCGAGTAGAGCGGCGTCGATGCAGAGCTCGCTCCCGGTGAGACGGCGGAACCCTGCGATCCCTCGAGTGCGTTCGGAGACCATCCGGTGCCCCTCCAGATCGCCGGACGAATCCTTGAGCGCAGCGATCGTGCCGTCACCGGCGAGGCTCGCCACGAGCGCTGCGTCGAGCGTGACGCCGACGCGGGAGGGAACGTTGTACGCCACGATCGGCGTCGAGGGAGCGACTGCGGCCACGGTGCGAAAGTACCGTTCGAGCTCGCCCGAGACGAGCGCGAACCCGTACGGAGCGGGCACGAGGAGCGACGACGCACCGAGGTCGGCGTAGATGGCCGCATCAGTCGTGGCATCGAGGAGGCCCATCGCTGGAATGCCGACCATCACGTGGGCGCGGCCGGCAACGTGCGAGATCGCGTGCGTCGCCACTGCGATTCGCTCATCGTGCGAGAGTAAACCGTTCTCACCGGTGGAACCGAGGACGAGGATTCCTGACGCACCGTTGTCGAGCACGTGGTCGATGAGATTGCTCAGTGAATCGAAGTCGGGGGATGAGTCGGGACGCATCGGCGTCACCAGCGGAGGGATCACTCCATCAGGGATCAGTTCCGCGGAATCACTCATTGACAGGGGCTGACGCTTGTTTTTGCATACGGGCATAGTTTCACCCGACCCGGTCGGACGTGTCAACAGGCAGAATGTAGAGTTCAGTCAATGGAACTGGTCGGTTCGCGATGCTGTAGGAGAACATGAGATGAGCAAGCAGGTCGAGGGGGTAGGTGCGGCGTATCCGATTCGTGCAGTCGAGCGGGTGTGCGACATTCTCGACATCCTCCAAGGCACCCGCGACGGTGTGTCACTCGGTGACGTTGCGACCGCCTCGTCGTTACCGAAGAGCTCCACGTTCCGTTATCTCTCGATGCTCGAGGCTCGTCGATACGTCAAGCGGGATGCAGAGGCTGGTCTGTACCGGCTGGGATTGGCGTTCCATCCACAGAGCACGCGAGAGCTGGAGCGCCTAGTGGAGCTCGCCGGCGCACCGCTCGCGCGGCTTCGTGACATGACTGGTGAAACCGCGAATCTTGGCGTGCTCGATGGTTCGGTCATCGTGCATCACCTCGTGGTCGAAAGCCCAGGGATGATGCGCCTCGCGGCCCGTGTGGGAGATCGGGGACCGGTGCATTCCACGGCGCTGGGCAAGGCGATCTGTGCAACCCTGCCGCCCGAACGGGTTCGTTCGATCCTCGATGCAACAAGTATGGAACGCTTCACCGATCACACCATCACGTCGATCGACGACTACATGGCAGAACTCGAGCGTGTTCGCGCCGCCGGCTTTGCAGTGGACGACCAGGAGAACCAATCCGATGGACGCTGTCTCGCAGTTGCGCTGAAGGGGGCCACGTTGCCGTGCGGGATCAGCATCAGCGCGCCTTCCAGCCGCTTGACACCGAGCGACGTGGCATCCGTCGCAAAAATGATCCGAAGGACGGCTACGCAGCTGGCGAAGTTGCTCGCAGCCGACGCAAGCACTCATTGACGACGAGGGGCTGTGAGGGTTAGATTGCCAGAAGTGAAACAATGATTTCACTAGCTGCAACGATCGAGGAGAATGAGATGACGAGTGCCCGGGTCCACACAGCTTCCGAGCAATTGCGTGAGCGAGCTGTAGTTCGGGTGCCCGGAGGCGTGAACTCGAACGTCCGTCTCGTCGCCCCGCCCATCTTCTTCGCGAACGGCCGTGGCGCCATGCTCACCGACGTCGACGGCAACGACTATGTCGACTACCTGCTCGGGCAGGGACCCAACTTCCTCGGTCACGCTCACCCGACGATCAACGAAGCGGTAGCGAGAGCATGTGCCAACGGAATGGTGTTCGGCGCACAGCACCCGCTCGAGGTCGATGCCGCGGAAGCTGTGTGCGAAGCGCTCGGCTGGGCCGAGATGATCCGGTTCGCGATGACGGGCACCGAGGCTGTCCAGGCAGCCCTTCGCCTCGCGCGGTCTGCGACTGGTCGTCCGCGTTTCATCCGATTCGAGGGGCACTACCACGGCTGGCTCGACAACATGCTCATCGCCACCGATGGCGATGGAGTGACGGGGCCGGCCAGCAGTGGTCAGGTCGCGCACCACCTCGACGATTCCATCATCCTGCAGTGGAACGACCTCGATCTTCTCGCCGACACTCTTGCCAAACGCGCCGATGAGGTCGCCGCCGTGATCATGGAGCCGATCATGCTGAACACGGGCTCGATCGCGCCCGTGCCCGGGTACCTGCAGGGCGTACGCGACCTCTGCACATCGCACGGGGTGATCCTGATATTCGACGAGGTCATCACCGGCTTTCGCCTGGCGCTCGGCGGCGCCGCCGAGTACTTCGGAGTAACACCAGATCTCGGCACCTACGGCAAGGCAATGGCAGGTGGCTGGCCGGTCGCCGCGGTCGCAGGCCGAGCCGACCTGATGGAGAAGTTCGGTACCGGCGAGGTGAACCAGTCGGGCACCTTCAATGCTGCGGTGATGGCAGGTGCCGCGGTCACGGCGACGATGGAAGTGCTCCGCGCTGCACCGCCGTACGAACGGGTCAGCGCGTACGGCAAAGAACTCCAGGTGAAACTTCTCGAACTGGCGGCCGGTCATGGCATCCCGTTGCGCTTCCAGGGCCCACCGATGGCCCTCCACGCGTCGTTCGGGGATGACGCGCCGGTCCTGAACCCGCGACAGCTCGCTGGGTTACGCCTGGCTGATTATGCCGCGTTCACCCGTGTTGCAGCCGAACATGGTGTGTGGCTGGCCGGTCGGGGCGTCTGGTATGTCTCTGCGGCACACGGTCAGGCGGAACTCGACATGACGTTGCAGCGCATGGATGAGGCGTTCGGAGCCTGGATCAAGTCCGGGAACAGCTGACGTGGCCAAGCGCGTCGGCATCGTTGGGCTGTGGCACGAGACCAACACCTACTCGGCGCGTGTCACGACACTTTCCGACTTCGCGGCGATGGAACTTGCCGTCGGTGAGGCTGTCATCACGGCCAATGCGGGCACGGGATCTGTAGTCGGTGGCTTCTGTACCGCGACGGGCTACGACCTGGTGCCGATCTTCTCTGCCGCGGCATGGCCGAGCGGGCCGGCTGACGCGGCATCGATCGAGCGCCTCTTGCATGAGATCGAGGTCGGTCTCGCTGCTGCCGGCCGACTGGACGGCGTGCTGGTGAACCTGCACGGTGCGATGGTCGCGGAGGGCTATCTGGATGTCGAGGCATCGGTGCTCGGGATGATCCGACAGATCGTCGGTGACGTCGCAGTGGTGGCGGTGCTCGATCTTCACGCCAATACCTCTCTCGAATCCGCAACTGCGGCTGACGTACTGATCAGCTACGACACCTACCCGCACGTCGATATGTTCGAGCGTGGTTGCGAGGCTGCGACCATCATGGGCGAGATGCTGCAGGGTCGCCGCCTTCGAACGGCAATCGGGCGTCACCCGCTGCTGCTGTGCCCCTTGACGATGGGAAGCGACGACGAGCCGATGCAGTCGCTCGTCGCTCGCGGTCGGGCACGGGCCCATGCAGCCGGGCTGAGCCGGCTCTGCATCACTGGTGGCTTCGCGTACAGCGACGTCGAGCGTGCTGGTGTGACAGTGACCGCCGTCTACGACGACGGTCTCGCAGACGCTGCTCGCGAGGTCGTTGCGGAGACGCTGGCCGACATCGACGCACACAGCGCGGCATTTCTCGTTGAATGCGACCTGCCGTCCACCGCGGTGCGGCGCGCGTTGCGGAGCGATGATCTGCCTGTCGTGCTCGTCGATGTCGGCGACAACATCGGCGGTGGCTCGGCCGGCGATGGTACCGCACTACTGCATGAGCTGATCGTCCAGGGTGCCGATGGAGCAGTGGTCACGATCGCAGATGCTGATGTCGCTCTGGAAGCACACCGACTCGGCATCGGTGCGATCATTTCGGTCGAAGTGGGCGGCAAGACCGACACATTGCACGGTCCGCCAGTGCAGATCGAGGGGCGCGTGGTCACGCTCAGCGATGGCCGATACCGCACGAAGGGGTCGTGGATGACGGATCGGGAGTTCTCCATGGGCCTGACGGCGGTGATCGAGGTCGGCGGCGTGCGCGTCGTGGTGACCGAGCGGCCGACGCCTCCGTTTCATGGTGAACAACTCACCAGTGTCGGTATTGATGTTGCGACCTGCAGGATCGTGACTGCGAAGGGCGCGATTGCCTGGAAAGCCGCGTTCGGCGACGTGGCGGGCGAGGTGATCCAGGTCGACAGCCCGGGTGTGTGCCCGATCGACCCATGGGGACTCCCTCGGCAACATTCGCCGCGGACGCTGGAACCGAACTCGCCGTGAGTGAAGTCAGGGCAGTGTCAGACCTCCTCGACCTGACCGGCCGAGTCGCAATCGTCACCGGCGGAGCAGGCCTGTACGGCCGACATATTTGCGAGGCGCTGGCCGAACTGGGTGCCAATGTCATCGTTGCCTCGCGTGATCTCAGCGAATGCTCATCGACGGCCGACGAACTGGTCCGGCGTGGTTTCGTCGCGAGCGGTCATGTCCTCGACCTGTCGGACGAGGCGTCGATCCAGCGCCTCTGCGATGACGTGATGGCCGAAGCGGGGGCGATCGATGTGCTCGTCAACAACGCTGTCCAACGCGCCGGCGGATCGATCGAGACGGCGACCGCCGATGATTGGAGTGCCACGTCCGATGTCAACTCGCGTGGTCTGTTCCTGATGTGCAAGCACGCAGGCGCGCACATGGCGGCGAGCGGTCGTGGGTCGATCGTCAACGTCGGCAGCATCTATGGCGTGGTCGGCGCCGACTTCAGCATCTATGACGGGACCGAGATGACGAGTCCTGTCTCGTATGCATTTGACAAGGCAGGAATGATCGGACTCACCCGCTATCTCGCCAGTTGGTACGGGCGCCAGGGGGTCCGAGTCAACTGTCTCAGCCCTGGCGGCTTGCGCACGCCGGATCAGGACCCGACGTTCGTGGCTGCGTATGAACGGCGCGTCCCCATCGGGCGGATGGCAGGGCCGGAGGACATCAAGGGGCCAGTCGCGTTCCTCGCATCTGATGCGTCGGCGTACATCACCGGAGTGAACCTTCTCGTCGACGGTGGCTGGACGACCATCTGAGCGCCGTTCAACTGTCGAGGCGCTGCCATTGACCGGTTTTGCACGCGGCGACAATGGCCTCTGCCACCGCAACAGACTTGCCGGCGACAGCCACCGGCACACCGACGGCTGCACCGTTGGTGGTTATATCGATGAAGTGATCGAGTTGACGATTGAACGCTGCGTCACGATGCTCGGAGTGGTCCTCGCGAGAGGTGTTCCCCTCTCGGTCGGAGAGCGCGATGGTGCCGGCGCGTAGATCGACTTCGAGTACTCCGCGGTCGCCGACGATCCGTGCCATTCGACCGCCATGTCGTTCTACGTAGTTGAGGTGAGCAGTGCCGGTCACGAATGTGTCCATCGTGAGGAGCACGTCGATCACGTTGGGCATCTGCACCAACTCCAGGTTGGCAGCCAAGTGTCCGACGGCCGTGCAACCCGTCACGTTGCCGAGCAACCATTGCAAGTAGTCCCACTCGTGCACGTAGTCGAACGGCAGTCGGTACGTGGCTTCCTCGCGGAAGCGCGTGCGTGCCATCTCGAGCGTTTCGTATGCGCCGACGGTTGCGTGAAAGGAGAGCGGCACGCCGATGGCGGAGGCGTGCAGCAGCTCGCGTGCACGAATCATGACTGACGAATATCGCAGCACCTGGCCGACGAGTACCGCTACACCTGTCTCGATGGAGACGGCGTCCATCGCCTGCGCAGCCAGCGAAGTCTCGGCCACGGGCTTCTCGACCAGCACTGGCCGTCCAGCCCTGCAGGCTTGGATGGTGAGCGGAGCATGCAGCGCGTCGGGTGTTGCGATGACGACGCCATCGCGGGCGCTTTCCAGAAGCGCCTCGTAGCTCGGTTCAACCATGACGGTGCCCACGTCTGCTTCCAGCGAATCATCCAGAGCCAGGCCGGGGTCGAACACATGGACAGTGACCCCTTTGCGTGAAGCGAGCAGTCGAGCGTGGCGCCGCCCGATCGACCCGAGCCCGCAGACACCGATTCGCAGGGTTTGATCGGTCATCGTGAACTCCTCATGACACAAGTGCGGCAGGGATGTCGCCTCGTTCGAACGCCTCCAGGGCTGTAGCGATGTGCTCGCCGGCGTGGTCGAGGACCATGGACCCGTGCCCAGCGAGGAGGAGGTCGGGCATTGTCGCCAACGCCGCACGAAGGCTCGTATGCAATTGGCCGAGATCTGTGTCGGGCGTGTCGAGCACAGCCACTCGACCTCTCGAGAAGACGAGGTCGCCGGCGAAGAGGACGTTCCTGCCTGCTGTTCGAACGGAGAAGCACAAATGACCGGCCGCATGACCGGGCGTGGGGATGCAATCGATTCGGAAACCAGCCACGTCGATCGCTTCCACGCCGAGTTCTTTGGCGATCGTTGTCGGTACCAGATGGACCGACGCGGGATACACCCCGACAGCACGGGCGGCGACGAGTCCGGCTGCGTTCTCGTCGGCATCGCGCAAGATCGCCGCTGTCTCTGCTGAGGCCCACACCTGGGCACCGAGCCTGGACGAGAGTGCCGCGGCACCCGCCGCGTGGTCAGCATGCGCATGTGTCAGCAGGATGTGGGTGACCCGGGTTGGGTCAACGCCCGCTCGGGCGATGTTGTCCACGATGGCATCGCTATCGAGACCGCATCCGGCATCGATCAGGACGGCTCCCCCGGACCCAGCCAGGAGGTAGACGTGACAGTCGTGAGGGTCTGTCAACGAGCAACCGAGCCAGCCGCTTGCGACCAGATGGATTCCTTTGATGATCTGCATCGAGCCGGCGATCAGTCGGCGGCTACGCAGATGTGGTGTTGCTCGCCGAGACCTTCGATGCCGAGCGTCATCACGTCGCCGGCGGCGAGGTACCGAGGAGGCTTCATTCCAAGACCGACACCCGCCGGCGTGCCGGTGTTGATGATGTCGCCAGGGTGCAGCACCATGAATTGGCTGAGGTACCAGATCAGGTGGTGAATGCCGAAGATCATGTCGGCGGTGTTGCCGTCCTGCATGCGTTCGCCGTTGACGTCGCACCACAGTCGTAGGTTCTGTGGATCGCTGATCTCGTCGGCGGTGACCAGCCACGGACCGAGTGGATTGAAGGTCTCGCACGACTTGCCCTTGTCCCATTGGCCGCCGCGCTCGAGTTGGAACTCGCGTTCGGACACGTCGTCGGAAAGGACGTACCCGGCGATGAGTTCTCCAGCGTCGTCGGGGCTGTCGAGATACCGAGCGATTCCCCCCATCACCACCCCGAGTTCAACCTCCCAATCGGTCTTGTTCGACGCGCGCGGGATCATCACGGGTGCCGTTGGTCCCACGATCGTGGCTGCAGTTTTGAGGAACACGATCGGTTCGGTCGGTGGTTCAGCGCCCGACTCGCGTGCATGATCGGAGTAGTTCAGCCCGATGCACACGATGATCGGTGTTCGCGCAACTGGGGCAAGGAGCGACAATCCCGCGACCTCCACGGACGGGGGAGTTGCGGTGGTGAGGATCTCGGCGAGCCGAGCCACACCGCCCGATGCGAAGAATGCGCCGTCGAAGTCGTCGACGTGGTCTGTCACATCGAGTGCCGTCGTCTCGTCGACCAGCACGCCCTGGCAGATCGATCCACCCTGCACGAAACGGATCAGTTTCATCGACTGCTCCCATCTGCAGGGACGGTGGCAATGACATCGATCTCGAACCGCAGCGACGCCGGAAGGCAGCCGGTGAGAGTGGTCCGGGCCGGATATGGAGCGCTGAACAGCTCGGCGTAGAGACTGTTGTATTCGGCGAGATCTGCTTCATCGCGGACGTATGAGGTCACTCGGGCCACATCCCCGAGCCCGGCTCCGGCAGCGCCGAGAATGCGCTCGACGTTCGCCAACGATCGACGCATCTCCTCCTCGAAGGTGCCGGGGATGATCTGGCCCTCATCGCTGACAGATGCCTGGCCCGATACGAGGATGAGGTCTCCGACCCGTACCGCAGGTGAGAACGGGAGATGGCTGACCGGTATGCCCGGACCGTGGACCACTTGAAATGCCATTGTCATCCCCTCACGAACTTCAGCCGGTGAAGTTCATCAGGCAGAATAGCAATTCCGGCTGCCGGAATCCACCAGGACCTCAGAGACAGCTCAGGGCAGCATCTGCGAGCTGGCCGCTACGGCGAGACCGGCGGATGAAGTCGAGGTCGTGACCGTCGGTCGCGAAGACGAACGAGAGCCCGGTGTCGGGGTCAGCGAACGCAAGCTGTCCGCCCGCACCGTCGTGACCGAACACTCGTGGGCTCACCTCGCTCCCACCGAACCCGCGGAATCGGGCGAACCCGTCATCACCCGCGAGGATCAAGCCCATCGTGCGGTTCGACGGATAGCTGGTGAACGGTACGACGTGCCGATTGTCGACGACCTCGGCGGTTCCCTTCCGGAGCACGTTCGCACTCCACGGTCCGCGGTCGGCACCGAGCAACGCCTGATAGAAGAGCGCGAGTTCTGACGGTGTCGTCACTCCGCCGCCACCAGGCACGCCGTGAATGAATGCCCAGTCGGTCGAAAGCAGCGAAACGATGTCGACTGGTTGCGCCAGTTCCGCCGGCTCGGGCTGCGGTGGCTCCATCCCGCTCCGGCGCCACGCTTCGTCTGTCGGTACGGCACCGACGACGATCGGCCGACGCATCTCGCCGAGAGGCGTCGAGGCAAATGCGGAGCTGAGGCCGAGCGGCTCGGTGACGTGGGCGTGCAACACGCTGGCGAACGGTACGCCTGCGAGGCACTCGAGAATGTCGGCGAGCACCCAATGCGCAGCGACGGGGTGATACGCGAACTCAGTCCCAGGTTCTGACAGGCAGGACCATGAGGCGTACGCGTTGCGCCGTTGGGCGGCGTCGCCCCACTTGTCCGGATGGAGGTGGGCCGTGGAGAAGCCCCCCGAATGCGCGAGAAGGTGCGCGATGGTCACGCGGCCCATCTCCGCGGAGGTCGCTCCGTCGCGGCCGAACTCGGGAAGGACGTCACGAACCCGATTGTCGAACGTCAGCACACCATCGTCCACGAAGCGCCAGACGGCGGCAGCAACCAACGCCTTTCCAGCCGAGAAGATCGCGAAGCGTGTGGTTGGTGACACCGGGCCGGCGGTCGCCGCCCACAGCACCTCGTCGTTGTGTGCGATCGCTGCTGAGCACGAGGGCAGAACGCCAGAGTCGACGTGCTCGTGCATCACCTGCTCGAGGCGCCGAATCGAAATTTCGTTCATGCTGCTCCCGATCCGACTAGTGCAACAGTCGCGGCGACGTACATTCGTCGCGAACCTAGCGCCAGTGAAGGTGCTGCATCGCTCGCATTCACAGCGATCTGTTCGGTGTCCTGAGTCGACTCGGAGTGAGTGGTCCAATCCAGGAGCCCGAGTTGGTCCCAAACCGGGAACTCGCTGCCGATTTGGGCGGGTGCTACCGTGAGTTGTCCACGTCACGGGAGAACGCCATGTCGATCACCACCACTCTCACACCGATCGTCGAGGGGTCCTTTGTTGCCCTGATCACGCCCATGAACGCCGACGGGTCGGTGGACTTCGGGGGCTTTCGCACGCTGCTCGAGTTTCAGGAAGCCAACGGCACCAGCGCTGTGCTCATCATGGGCTCCACCGGCGAGGTCTCGATGCTCAGCCAGGAGGAGCGGCACCAGATCGTCATCGAAACACTGCGCTTCCGTCGCGAGGCAGGCATGCAATATTGGTACGGCTGCACCGGCCCGCACACCGCCGGCACGATCGACTACGTCCGCCACGCCGCTGCCGCCGGAGCCGATGGTGCCATCATCGCCGCGCCGTCATACATCTCGACCTCGAACGCTGACATCGTGGAGTACTGCCTCGAAGTTGCTGACGCTGCCAACATTCCCATTGGTTTCTACAACAACCCTCCGCGGGTCGGCACCGACCTCGGAGTCGCGGACATCCTCCGCCTCGCCGAGCACCCGAACATTGCCGTTCTCAAGGAGTCGACCACCAGGGTCGGTCAGATTGCTCAACTCTGTGCAGCGCGGCCTGACTTGGCGTTGATGTGCTGTTGCTCGCCGAACCTCGGCCTGGTGGTGCCGCTCATGGCGTTGGGCGGACACGGAACCGCCAACATGACCGGCAATATTCTGCCTCGGGAGATGGCCACCATCTCAACGCCTTGGCGCAACGATGGGGACGCGATGGCCTGCCGCGAGGCATGGCTCACCAACCTGGCGATGTTGCACTTCCTTTATTCAGTGGTGAACCCGGTGGCGGTCAAGACCCTCATGGGCGCGCTGGGTCTTCCCGCTGGCCCGCTGCGGCGACCACTCCGGCCCCTCGATGCGGCCGCTCTCAAGACCGGGATGACCATCGCATCCGAGCTCGGCCTACTTGCACGCTACGACTACAGCGCCCGACCGTTGGTGTCGATCTGAACCGTCCGGTGGGGGTGCAAACGCCTGCGCGGCGGGGTCGGCGAAGCTACCCAACGCGCTGAAGGGTCGGTGACGCATGCGTCCTGAAGGACACTCACGGGCCGATGCTCTTGCTGGAGGCGAGGCATACCAGGACCTCATCGTCCGTGACCTGAACTTTGTGAGTGGGTTGACACTCTTCCTTCACTGCTTCCCACCCGGTGCCCAGCGCGAATGCCCACTGATGACCCGGGCACACCAGTTTCCCGTTGAGGATGACACCCTTGGACAGCTCGCGCTGACGGTGGATGCAGATGTTGTCGAACGCGAAGAACTGGCCCTCGTGCGCGACGACGAGGATCTGACGTTCGTCGATCTCCAGCACGACCTTGCGCTTCTTGGTGATGTCGGCAACGCTGCCCACGGAGTGCCACTGCTGCGGCTCTGTCGAGGATTCGGTGGTCATACCCCGTCATCCTTTGCGAGCCATACCTGACGCAACTTGTCGTAGACCTTGCTGCCTTGGTCGAGGCCGATCTGTTCGGGGTCCCACGCAACCGTGACGTCGCCGCTCACGTAGGTCTGGCAAGCCAGCCGATAGCCCTGATCGAACAGCTCGCCGAGGCGTTCCCGCTCGCGCCGGCGAGGCGTGCTGCAGTTCTCTGCACCAGCCTCGACCCGGACGCGATCGGTGCCGCAATTTCCGCTTGCGCACTTGAAGGGGATGCCGCAGTCATTGCGGATGGCGACCCGCAAGAGGTTGACGTCGTCACCCTCGGCGAACTCGACTTCCCGGTCGCTGGTCGTGAAGCGAATTGTCGGCATGTGAACGTCAGGCGAGTGCCGGAGCGGGGTTGGCCACCGACGGCTCGGGCGAGACGTAGGTGTCGTAGAGGGCCTTGGTGTACGAGAAGCGAGCCTCGGCGCCGTGACGCACCAGCTGGAGGCAGCGCTCCTGCAGTTCGGGCGTTGTGGCGTGCTCGAGCACGATCTGGTAGCCGCGCTCGCCGTGGATCTCGTCGGATGTGATGTGGAGGTCGAAGAACTCGGCCTCCTCTTCGGTGAAGCCGTACTTCTCGATGAGGACCGGGTACTGACGACGGTAGATGGAGGGAACTTGCGACTCCAGGCCGACGACGAGAGCTGCAGCGGCGACTGCGAAATGCTCGCGCATGGAGATGGCATAGCACCAGCCCTGCAGGCCACGGGTGACCGCGGTGGCGTTGTCGATGTCCATCACTCGCTCGCGGGTGGTGCCGCAGGCCTCCGCGAACCGGATGAGCAGATCGGTGTGGCGCACGTCCGACAGCTCCTCCTCATACATGTTCTGCAGGAGGAAGTCCTTCGCGTCGGTCGCGTAGTCGGGCGTGTTCGAGTAGATGTACCCCAGATAGTCGGCGAACGGGCCGACGTAGTGGTAGTGGTTCTCCGCCCAGCGGGCGAAGTGCTCACGGCTCAGTTCGCCGTTGGCCCATGCTTGGGAGAAAGAGGCGTTCTTCGCCTCACGACCCTTGATCGCGTTTTCCAGTGCTTCGCGGAATGCGGGCTTGGACAGCAACTCAGCCATGACGAGTACCTTTCGGGGACGGGTGCCGACTATGCGACAGTTCGTATATTGTATACTTATTCGATGATGGCGCAAGTCGTAATGCACTCAATCTTCTCGCTCGACTGGAGTGTGGCTCGATGAAGCGTGTGCACGAGGTCGCGGTCATGGCTGCGCAGTGCTCGGCGTTCGGCCGATCAGGGGTGGTCTCTGCCGCTGCGCCACTCGCTGCGCAAGCCGGTGCGGCGGCACTTCACGATGGTGGCAACGCCTACGACGCGGCTGTCGCCGCCGCGCTCGCCGAGACGGTCCTGCTGCCGCCCAAGTGTGGATTCGGCGGCGACCTCATCGCGCTGCGGCTGACGGGCGGTGCAGCCGCGCCCGACACATTGCTCGCGATCGGCGGCGCACCCGCAGGTCTTGGCGACGTCGCTCGTGCTGGCACGTGGCGCGATGTCGGGCCGATGTCGGTTGGTCCGCCCGCGGCTGCTCACGGCTACGCCGAGCTGGCATCGCTGGGCCGGCTCGGCCGCGCCCGGCTCGCGGCCCCGGCCATCGCACTTGCCCTCGACGGCTTCCCGTGGGCGACCGTGTGCACGCAACTTGCCGAGCAGGCGGCGGTCCTCGTGCGTGAGATGAACCCTGATGGGAACGTGTACTACCCCAACGGTCAGCCCATCACCCCCGGCGCGCTGACCAGGTTGCCTGGCCTCGCAGCGGTGTTGGCCGAGTTCGTCACCCTTGGCTCACACCTGCTGGAAGGCGACGTGGGTGCAGCTGTGGCGCGCGCAGTGCGGGAGCGCGGCGGGGTGCTGACCGAGGCTGACTTCGGCTTCGCCGGCGCGGAATGGGTGCCGTGCGCAACTGGCCGTGTCGCAACTGCCGACGGCCATCTCACCACGTGGGCTACACCGGCACCCACTCACGGGCCGTCGTTGCTCGACGTCGCGCAGGATCTCCGCCCCGGTGGCAGCCAGGCCGACCTCTTCGAAGCTGTGCGGCGGGCCATCTCCGTACGGCGCGAGACGCTCTCGGACCCGAGCGGCACCTCGATGGTCAGTGCTGCCGATGCCGAGGGCAACGTCGTGGTGATCGTGCATTCGAACTCGTTCCCGCGGTTCGGCAGCGGCATCATCGTCCCCGAGTATTCGCTGCCCCTGGCCAACCGCGCCGGGCGGGGCTTCACCCCTGAGGTCGGCCACCGCAACTTTCCGACGGTTGGCCGCCGCCCTGCCACCACGCTGCACGCGTGGGCCGTGGCCGGCACCGACGGCTTGCCCCGGTTTCTCGGCGCGACGCCCGGTGGCGCCAACCAGATGCCGTGGAACGCGCAGACCATCGCGCGCATCGCTGCCGGGGTGACTGATCCCGGTGTGCATGTGGCCTCACCGATATGGGAGTGGCTGCCCGCGGACGACGGCGTGCGTATCGAGGCTGGTTTCCCCGACACCGAGGTCGCCGCACTGAACAGTGTCGCGAGTCGCACCGTCGACGCGCCACGGTGGGGCTGCAAGTCCGCGCAGCAGCTGGTGCGCGTACCTCGCGACGGCGAACTGTGGTGCGCTGCAGCCGACCCGCGCACGGTCGGCCTCGCGCTCGGCGTGTAGCGCCGCAATTTTCAGGGTGCAGCAACCGGCCGCGGCTGCTTGTCGCGACAGATCCACAGCAGGGCGAGTGGCGTCAGGGTGGCGACCGCCAGCGTGGGGCGCAGTCCGAATGCCGCGCCTGCGAGACCGATCGACGCGCTAGCTGCAGCTCCGAGAGCGATCTGCACCGAACGGTATGCCCCCAGGGCCATGCCGTCCTTGCCGAACTGCTCGACCGCGAGCACGTTCGCGATCGGGCCGAGCGAGCTCACCATGCCGGCGAACAGCGCAGCAAGCCCATAGGTGGCTGGCCCGCCGGGCAGCAGGACCCATGCCAGGCCCGTCAAGGTGAGCGCCACCCCTGTACGGCGTGCGCTCGTCCGAGCTCCCACACGGTCTGCGCTGGCACCGCCGATCACCTTGGCGACGATGGAGATGACTCGCCCGACGATGAGAACCGTGGCCGCGCTTGCCGCGGTGAGGCCCCAGCGGTTCACGGCGAAGGTGGTGAGAAATGGGATTGCTCCGTACTGGCAGACGGCGAGCACGGTTCCAACAGCCGTCGGTAGCGCCATCACCGTGCGGAAGGAGAACTTCGTGTGGCTACCCCGAACGGGCTTGCTCCGTGCGCTGCCGGCGCCACCGACGGCTGCTGCGCCACCGAGTGCGGCGGCGATCCAGAACGCGGTGCGCCAGTCGTGAGTGGAACCGACTGCACCGAGCACGGCTGCCAGCAACAGGCCGCCACTAAAGGCCACGCCGTAGATGCCCATCGCGAAGCCCTTGCGTGCTGGGCCCGCGAGCAGAGCAACTGCCTGAAGGCCGGCGGGGAAGAAGAGCCCGGCGCTGGCGCCGAGCACCATTTGACCGATGATCAATTGACCGAATGAGTGCGTCGTCGCCGTTGTCGCGCTACCGACTGCCCCCACCAGGGCTGCCGTCCGCACCAGCACGGACACGCTCACCCGCCGCAGGAGAAGGCCGCCGACCAGGTTGAACACAGCGATCGAGATGGTCAGCAGGCCGAAGACGATCCCTGCCTGGCCAACGCCGATCCCCAGATCTTTCGAGGCGGTCGGATACAGCGGCGACAGCAACTGCTCACCCGTCGTGGCGACCAGGTAGGCGCCGCAGACCAGCGCGAATGATCCCCACCGGGGACGCTCAACCTGTTCGACGTGCTCGGCTACCCTCATCTCGGATACAATATGCAATCTTGGTCACCCTGCAACGCACTCGAACGGAAATAGCGACGTGATCCACCTCGACGATCAGATGATCGAGCAGCTGCTCGATCTCCCCGGTGTGACCGACGTGGTGGGTCGAGCGTTCGCGGCGTGGGGGCGCGGCGAAGCCGCCACCACTCAGCGGGTACGAGCGGCCGTCCCAGGGGCGATGGCCAGCGCTATGGCTGCGGTCGTGCCGCCGTTCAGTGGCGGCAAGCTGTATGCGACCAAGGACGGCAAGTTCACCTTCCTGAATGTGCTCTTCGACACCGATGGCCAACTGTTGTGCACGCTCGACGGTGATGCTCTCACTGCGTTTCGCACGCCGGCAGCGTGCGCGCTGGCCATCCGCGAACTGGCACGCACGTCGCCCCCGACCACGGCGGCACTGGTCGGAGCCGGTCGGCAAGGGTGGTATCACCTCGAGATGCTGGCCGCTGAGCTCCCCGGTCTGGTCGAGGTTCGCATCGCTGACATGAACCCGCAGGCGGTCATCGCCATGGTCGCCAGGGCGAACGAAGCGGGAATCCCGGCAGTGGCTGCAGCCGATGCCACTGCTGCGGTCAAGGACGCACACGTGATCGTCACAGTGACACAGAGCACGAGTGCGCTCTTCGCCTCGGAAGCGATCTCCGACGACGCTCTCATCTGCGCGGTGGGTGCCACGAAGTACGACCGTTGCGAGATCGGCCCGGACCTGATTGGTCGGTGCGCCGTCGTCGTCTGTGACGACGTGGTGGGTAGCCGAGCAGAATGTGGCGACCTCATTCAGGCGCACGCGGCCGGCACCTTCGACTGGGGACGCGCGACAGAGCTCCATGCGCTGCTCGCGGGCACCGTGCAAGTACCGCGTGCGGGTGCATCACCGGTGCTCTTCGAGACCCAGGGTGTTGCACTGCAAGACGTCGCCGCCGCCGGCCTTGCATGGCAACGCCATCTCAGCCGCACCGAACACCACGACACCAACAACCAGCAGGAGACCACCACGTGATTCAGATCAACCGACTCAGCATGGCCGAGGCAGAACTGGCAGTTGACGCCGCACTCGCCAAGGCCAAGGAGCTCAACATCGGTTCTGTCATCTGCGTGTGTGATGCAGGTGGCTGGCCATTGGTCATCAAGCGTCCTGACAACGGTAAGCCCACCAGTGTCGAGATCGCCATGAACAAGGCCTTTACTGCGGCCTGCCACAAGCGCCCCACACACACGTACACCAACGCTCAGTCGGGGCAGGAAGCCTTCGGCATCATGAACATGCACGGAGGTCGCTTCTCGATCTTCGTCGGCGGCTGGCCGATCGAGATCGACGGCGAAGTCGTCGGCGGCATTGGCGTGTCGGGTGGCCACACTCGCGAGGACATCGCCTGCTGCAAGGCCGGTATCACAGCGCTGCTCGAGCACCTCGGCAAGACAGCCGACTTCTCGAAGTGGGACGACTGGCAGCCCCCGACCCCGACAGCCGACTGACATGACCGAGCCCATCCGAGTTCAGAACCGAATTGGCGATCGACTACAGCCGGCCTCCACCGGGGCCGAGTTCGAGCGTCGCGACCCTGCCGATACTCGGCGAGTGGTCTCCATCGCGCCAGAGAGCAGCGTCGACGACGTGCGAGCGGCCATCGATGCTGCTACCGAGGCTGCGGTCAGCTGGCGACGCAGCACGCCGAGCCGGCGCGCCGAGCTGCTCACCGGCGCCTCCCGACTGCTGGCAGAACGCAGTGCCTCGATCGCCGCCGAGATGGTTGCGGAAGAGGGCAAGCCTCTGGCCGATGCGCTGAACGAAGCGGGTCGCACGCCGCGCAATCTCGAGCTGTATGCGGGTGAGGCGTACCGTCTGACCGGGGCAACGTTCCCTAGTGATGACACGCCGCTGGTCTATTCCGTGTGTGACCCGGTCGGGGTGGTCGGTGTGATCACACCGTGGAACTTCCCGCTCAACCTCGCCAGCCGCAAGATCGGGCCCGCCCTGGCGGCGGGCAACACGGTGGTCTTCAAGCCATCGCCGATGACCCCGCTGTTGGGCGATCGGCTCGCGGCGGCGTTCATCGACGCAGGTCTTCCACCCGGCGTTCTCAACGTGGTGCACGGCGTGTCGGCTGGCGCGTCGCTGGTGGCTGACGAGCGTGTCGGCGCGGTGAGCTTCACCGGTTCCAATGCCACTGGTTCGAAGATCCACGCCGCAATGGGAGTCGGCCGCCGCGTGCAACTCGAGCTCGGTGGCAAGAACCCGGTCATCGTTCTTGCTGACGCCGATCTCGCTGCTGCAGCAGCCATCGTTGCGCGCTCCAGCTTCAGTCTCAGCGGCCAGGCGTGCACCGGCGCAGGGCGCATTCTCGTCGACAGCTCCGTGTACGACGAATTGTTGGAACGGGTGGTGGCACTCGCCGGCGCCTATGTGTTGGGTGACGGCCGTCTGGCAACCACCACGATGGGGCCGCTCGTTGACGAGCACGCAGTCGCGGCGATGGAGGCGGCGGTGGCCGGCGCTGTCGCTGACGGCGCAACAATTGCCTGCGGTGGCGCGCGACCGACCGACGAAGCAATGGCGCACGGATGCTTCTTCATGCCCACGGTGCTTGCCGACGCGCGGGCCGAGATGGCGCTGAGCTGCAATGAGGTGTTCGGGCCGGTGGTCGGCTTCGAACGGATCGATGGCCTCGACGCGGCAATTGCGTCGGCCAATTCGGTGCCGTACGGCCTTTCCGCAGCGTTGTGCACGCGCGACCTACGCGCTGCTCAGCAATTCGCCGCCGAGATCCAGGCGGGGATGGTCCGCATCAACCGCGCCACCGTCGGCGCCGCGTTCAACGCTCCGTTCGGCGGCATCAAACAGTCGGGCACTGGCACCCACAAGGAGCAGCTCGGCCCGACAGTCATGGAGTTCTACACCGTCATGCGAACGATTTGGATGGGAAACTGATGGACCTCGGACTGCAAGGACGTCGGGCACTGGTGCTCGGCTCGTCGAGTGGCCTCGGACGTGCCGTTGCTGAGGCCTTGGTGACCGAAGGCGCTCGCGTCGCCGTGGTCAGCCGCTCGCAGGAACGCAGCAGCGAGGCCGCGGCCGACGTCGGGGCTGAGCTAGCGCTCGTCGCCGACCTGGCCGTGGCGGGCGACCCGGCGCGACTCGTGGCCGAATCCGTAGCCGCGTTCGGCGGTCTCGACATCGTCATCGTCAACACGGGAGGCGGCAAGCCCGGGCCGATTCTTTCCACGGACGGAGCAGACGATGCCGCCTACGCTTCCATGCTGCGCCCCGCGCTCGAGATCAGTCGCGCCGCCGCCCCGCACCTTGCCGCGAGCGGTGATGGGCGCCTCATCTACATGACCGCGCGGTCGGTCGTGGAGGCCACCCCGGATCTGGCGTTGAGCTCGGTGTTTCGCAGCGGCGTCACGGCGGCCGCCCGATCGCTGGCACTGGAGCTTGCTCCTGATGTCACGGTCAACGTCATCGTCACTGGCCAGTTCGCGACTCCGGCGCTGGAACGCTTCGAGCTCTCCCGGTCGGAGCACGAGTCGCTGTCGCCAGAGGAGGTTCGCCGCCAGCACATAGCGACGATTCCCATGGGCCGACTGGGACGCGCCGACGAACTTGCCGACGTGGTCGTGTTCCTGGCCAGTGCCCGTGCCAGTTTCGTCACCGGCACGGTGGTGCGTGTCGACGGCGGCGCAGTTCGAGGTTTCTGAGGGCAGGTCAGTCGAGGCCGTCGACCAGCGCGAACCGCACCGTTGCGGCGTCGCCGCGCGCAACGCGCGCTGCCTGGTATTCGGGGGAGTGGTAGTAGGCGAGCGCGTCTTCGCGTGTGGGGAACTCGATGATGACCACGCGTTCCGGTATCGGTTCACCCTCGAGTGTTTCTACCTGTCCACCTGCCGCCAAGATGCGCCCTCCGTGGAGTGCCATCGCAGCGCGACCCCGTGCGGCGTAGTCGGCGTAGCGGGCAGGGTCGTGGACGACGACCTGATTGACGATGAATGCCTTTGTCATCGGACGGCTCAGCCTGCGGCCAACTGGTCGTTGACATACGCTTGACGGGCGTTGGAAATGTGGGTGCGGGCCTCGGACAGCGCGACGTCTGCGTCGCCGATCGCGATGGCCTCGACGATGCGGCGATGCTCGCTCCAGGACATGGTGCCGCGCTGAGTGATGCGGCGCGTGTAGACCCATTCGATGAGCTGCGACATCCGTTCGACGGTCTCTGCGAGCATCGAGTTGTGAGCAGCTTCGCCCAGGATGCGGTGGAAATCGGTGTTGAGGGTGGGGAGCATGGCGACGTCGCCGGTGGTCGCGGCAGCGGTGCCGGCTTCCAGTACGCGTTCCAGTTCGACCAACTGCTCGGAGGTTCGACGAAGTGCAGCGAGACGGGCGACCATCCCTTCGAGCGCCTCGCGCATCTCGAACAGATCGTTGGCCCGTGCCTCGGAGATAACAGCTACACGTGCGCCGCGACGCGGCTCGAGTTCGACGAAGCCTTCGGCTTCGAGTGCCTGGAGTGCTTCGCGAACGGGATTGCGCGACACGTCGAGCTCGTGCGCCAACTGGTCTTCGTAGATGCGCTCACCTTGCTGCAACCGTCCGTCGACGATCCGGCGCTGGACTTCGTGGTACACGGCGCGCCGCAGCGGTTGATGGGCGCGACCGACGCGAAGGGCGATTGTTGAGTCCTCGTCGGTGTTCGTGGACGACGTTGATGTGACGGACATGCTTGCCTCGACTTCCTTCCACGTGAGCGTAGGCCTCACCGACGGTGTGTTTCGGCCTATGAACGTTCGGTGTGGACATTGACCGACTGGATGTGTAGATTGTATAAAGTATGCGATGGACGTTGTGTCCACCTTACCAAGGGGGAATATCTTGCAGAAGCGTTTTCGACTTCTCGGGTCGTTGCTGGCTCTGAGTCTTGTCGCCGTCGCGTGTAGCGACAGCAGCAAGGACACGACCAGCACCAGTGGCTCGAGCAACGGCACGTCCGCACCGGTGAAGGGCGCGGCAATCACCATCGCGCTCGGATCGGAACCGACGAGCCTCGATCCCTACATCGTCGACGACGGCGCCGAGCGCGCCATCAACGACAACATCTACGAGACGCTGCTCAGCCGCGACGCCGGTGGCACGCTCCAGCCCGGCCTCGCCACTGCGCTGCCGACACAGGTCGACGACACCACATGGCAGTTCAAGCTCCGCGATGGAGTGAAGTTCCACGACGGCTCGGCATTCAATGCCGACTCGGTCATCGCCAGCGTCAACCGCATCGTGAAGCTCGTGGCCGACGCAGCGACCGACAACGATGGCTTCTACAAAACCATCACCGGTGCGGTGAAGGTCGACGACCTTACCGTCAACATCACCACTGCCGGCCCCGACGGCGTGCTGCCGGCACGCATGTACTGGCTGAAGATGATTCCGACATCAGCCGAGACGACGGCGGATCTTTCCGATTCACTGGTCGGCACCGGCCCCTACAAGTTCGTCAGCCGTACCGTTGGCTCCGACATCAAGATCACGGTGAACCCCGAGTACTGGGGCGACGCACCTTCGATCTCCGACGTCACATACGAGTTCGTTGCCGAGGGCGGCACCCGTTTGGCCGGGCTGAAGTCGGGCAAATACGACCTCATCACCAACCTGCCGCCGCAGGACGTCGATCAGGCGCCGAAGTCAGCCAACGTGCAGGGTCAGGAGCACCCCGTGCTCATTCTCGACACCGACGAAGGCATCACTGCCGACCCCAATGTTCGTCTGGCACTCAACATGGCAGTGGACAAGCAGGCCATCATCGATCAGGTGTACGGCGGGTTTGCCGTGGCAGATGCGTCGCAGATCCTCAGCCCCTCGGTGCTCGGTTTCAACGCCGACCTGGCCGCCGTGCCGTACGACGCTGCGAAGGCGAAGCAAATGATCACCGACGCAGGCCTCAACGGCAAGAGCATCCAGCTCGTCGGTGAAGCCGGCCGTTGGTTGAACGACCGTGAACTGCTCGAAGCCATCGCCGGCTACTGGAAGGCTGCGGGTCTCAACGTGCAGCTCGACATCCTCGAGTTCGGCGCCTACCTCGACGTGCTCTTCGACCGGACCAACCGCGCCGACGCGATCTTCGTGTCGAGCTCCAACGACCTGCTCGATCCAGACCGTCAGCTCTCCACCTACTACCAGGCTGGTGGCGTCGGTTCGTCCAACACCAACGAGGAGCTCTCAGGGCTCATCGATCAGGGCCGTCAGCAACTCGACCCGGCCGAACGCCAAACCACTTACGAGAAGGCAATGAAGATTGCTGCCGACGGCTCGTACTTCGTCTGGCTCGCGAGCAACTCGGACCTCTACGGTCTGTCCACACGGATGAGCTGGACCCCTCGGGTCGATTCGAAGCTGCTCGTCAAGGAAATGTCCGTCACCAGCTGAGCTGGTGAGGGAGAGCCGGGAGCGGCAGTAACACATGGGACGCTACATAGCACGTCGACTGGGCCAAGGGCTCGTGGTCATCTTCGGAGTGACCATCTTCGTGTTCGTCATCACTCGCCTCATCGGCGATCCCGTGAAGTTCATGCTGCCGCTCTCGGCAACTCCCGAACAACGCGAGGCCAGGCGCGTAGCCATGGGCCTCAACGACAGCCTCTTGACGCAGTTCGTCCGCTTCATGCGCGACCTGCTTCGTCTCGATCTGGGTGAGAGCACCTATGTGCGTGGGCACTCCGCGCTCTCGGTCGTGTTCGACTACATCCCCCGCACCATCCAACTCGTCGCACTCGGCATGTTGTTCGCGGTGCTGCTGAGCATCCCCCTCGGGGTGCTGGCCAGCCGCAAGCCGGGCGGAATCACTGATCGCATCCTCACCACGCTCAGCCTCATCGGGCTCTCGATGCCGCAGTTCTTCCTCGGCTTCGTGCTGCTCATCGCGTTCACGGTCAAGCTGCACTGGTTCGAAACCGGTCCTGGACCGTGGACCACCAATCTCGTGCTTCCCGCGGTGTGCCTCGCGCTCCCTGCCATCGGCCGACTCTCCATCGTCGTGCGCTCGTCGATGATCGATGAGATGAATACGCAATACGTGAAAGTTGCCAAGGCAAAGGGAATGACCCAGCGCCGCATCATGGGCGTGCACGCGCTACGTAACGCCGGTATTCCCTACGTCACCCTGCTGGGCTGGGAGGTCATCCGAGCGCTCGCCGGCTATACGGTCGTGGTCGAGTCCGTGTTCAACTGGCCGGGTCTCGGCTTCATGGCGTCGACTGCGATCAAGAATCAGGACTTCTACCTCATCCAGGCCATCGTGTTCGTCATCGCCGTCATCGTGGTGATGCTCAACATCGTCATCGACATTGCCTACAAAGTGCTCGACCCGAGGGTGGATCTGCAATGAGTGTGCCCGACGAATACACCAGTGAACTCCACGACGTAGGGGAGGCTGAGCTGGCCGAGGAGGCTCTGCACGGCCGACCGTTCGAATTGGCGGCAGTCCGCAGCAGGTCCGGGTTGCTGCCCGATCTCGTTCGCGACCGGCTCGGCTTCGCGTCGCTGATCTTCCTCGTTGTGTTGATCCTCAGCGCGATCTTCGGGCCGATGATTCTCGGCATCGACCCCAACACAGGCAACCTCTCCAACGCAATGCAGTCACCCGTGTGGCATGGCGGTACCTGGGATCACATCTTCGGTACCGACTGGCAGGGATACGACATCCTGTCGCGACTGTTGGCTGGTGCTCGCACGTCACTGGTCATCGGCGTTCTGGTGGTGTTCTTCGCCGGCACCTTCGGCATCCTGGTCGGGCTGTGGTCCGGTTACAAGGGTGGCCGCACTGATCGTTGGCTGATGGGCTGGGTCGACGTACAGGTTTCGTTCCCCGGCCTGTTGCTGGCGATGCTGCTCATCGCCCTTGTCGGCGGCAGCGTGGCGAGCATCACCTTCATCCTCGCCGTCAACGGCTGGATGGTGTACGGCCGCATGACCCGCAGCGTGGTGCTCTCGGTGAAGGAGCGTCCATTCGTGGAGGCGGCCGAGATCATTGGCTGCAAGCCCAAGCGCGTGGTGTTCACCCACATCCTCCCAAACCTGGTCACTCCGTTGGCCACCTTGGGAGTTCTCGAATTCGCTCGCATCATCCTGGCTGAAGCGGCCCTCAGTTTCCTCGGTCTGGGCATCCAATATCCGGGTGTGTCGTGGGGACTCGACATCAGTCGCGCTGGCGATCACGAACTGTTCGGTAATCAGTGGCTCATCATTTACCCAGGGCTGCTCCTCAGCCTGACGGTGTTGGCGGTGAACCTACTCAGTAGTTGGCTGCGAGTCGCGCTCGACCCGCAGGAGCGGGAGAAGAAGTTCGCCGCTGCTGCCATCGGGTCCGGCAAGGGAACATCATGAACGCTCCCATGGTCGAGCAGAGGCCAGCCGGCGACCATGCTGTCGGTGACACGATCCTCGAGGTGGATCACCTGACGGTGAAGTTCTTCACCCGGCGCGGCGTGGTGCACGCCGTCCGCGATGTCAGCTTCACTGTGGCCAAGGGCGAAACCCTTGGGTTGGTCGGCGAAAGTGGCTCCGGTAAGAGCGTCACGGCCCAGGCCCTACTCGGCCTCACCGAATTGCCGGGCAAGATCACCAGCGGCGACGTGCTCTGGAAGGGCGAGTCGCTGGTCAACAATGCCGATTCGACGCTCGCTCGCGTCCGCGGCAACGAGATCTCAATGGTCTTTCAAGATCCGATGACCTCGCTGAATCCCGTGTTCACGATTGGGATGCAGATCGACGAGGTCCTTCGCCGGCACATGGGCATGAACCGCCGTCAGGCACGTGCTCGCTCGGTGGAGTTGCTCGATCTTGTGGGCATCGCGAACCCCGCGGAACGTGTCAAGCAGTACGCGCACGAGATGTCCGGCGGTATGCGCCAGCGCGTGCTCATCGCCATGGCGCTCGCGTGCGAGCCAGAACTACTCATTGCCGACGAGCCGACCACGGCCCTCGACGTCACCATCCAGGCGCAAATTCTGGATCTCATCGCCGATCTGCAGCAGCGCCTCGGGCTGGCCGTGCTGCTCATCACACACGACCTCGGCGTAGTTGCTGGGCTCTGTGATCGCGTTGCGGTGATGTACTCCGGCAAGGTGGTGGAGCTCTCGACGGCAGAGGAGTTGTTCGCCGACCCAGGCCACCCGTATGCGGCCGGTCTGCTGCGCAGCACCCCGCGGCTCGACGTCGTGATGCCCCGACTGGTCAGCATCGAGGGGTCTCCTCCGGACTTGGTACTCCCACAGGCCGGGTGCTCGTTCGCGCCACGGTGCTCGCTGGCCATCACCCAATGCCTGGAAGTGACGCCGGGGCTCAAGACGTTCCCCAATGGTCGTAAAGTGGCCTGCTGGCGAGCATTCGAGGACATGGCCGGCGAGACCGACAGCGGCACCGTCTCCGACACCGTCGCCGACACGACAGAACAGGACGCGAACGATGCCTGACGTCACCACCGCCACGCCGCTGGTCGAGGTCGACCATCTCAGCATTCGCTTTCCCGTGGGGCGCAGTGGCTTTTGGGGCAAGCAGGTCAACTTCGTCAGTGCGGTTGACGACGTGTCGTTCTCCATCGCGCCCGGCGAGACCTTGGGGCTCGTTGGTGAGAGCGGTTCCGGTAAGACGACGGTCGGGCGCGCTCTGCTGCGTCGCCTTACCCCGGCGGCCGGCTCCATCAAGTTCAAGGGCAACGACATCACCAACACCTCAGGTGAGGAACTCCGCCAGCTGAGGCGGCACATGCAGCTCGTCTTCCAGGACCCGTACGCCAGCCTCAACCCGCGCAAGACCGTTCTCCAGTTGGTTTCCGAGCCACTCGTCGTGCACGGGTTGGCGAAGAACACCGAGGATGCCCGCTCGACGGTCACCGACCTCCTGGACAGGTGCGGGTTGCCGGTCGACACCATCGATCGCTATGCGCACGCATTCAGCGGTGGCCAACGACAGCGGATCGGTATCGCCCGAGCCCTGTCGCTACATCCTGACTTCATCGTCGCCGACGAGCCCGTCTCGGCGCTCGACGTGTCGGTCCGCGCCCAGGTCGTCAACCTGTTGCAGGACCTTCAGGCGGAGCTCGGGCTCACATATCTCTTCATCGCGCACGACCTTTCGGTGGTGCGCCACATCTCGCATCGCATTGCCATTCTCTATTCGGGGAAGCTCGTCGAGATCGCACCGACGCATTCGCTGTACGAGTCGCCCCTGCACCCCTACACCGAGGCGCTGCTGTCGAGCGTGCCCATCCCAGACCCTCCCGTCCAGCGGGCGCGACGTCGTATCGTGCTGCAAGGCGAGATCCCCAATCCTGTGAACCCGCCCGACGGTTGTCGGTTCCAGACCCGCTGCCCACTCGTGGAGGCACGGTGCCGAGTCGAGACACCACCTCTGGAAGAGAAGCTGCCCGGCCACTGGGCCGCGTGTTTTGTTCGCTGACCAACCGCTCGACAATTTTCGCTGATGACATTGATCGATTTCGTGCTTGCCTGCGTCATCGTGGTCGTCGGCGCCTGCGTGCAGGGTTCGCTGGGCTTTGGGCTGGGCCTGATCGGGGCTCCCGTGCTTGCACTGCTCGACCCGGACCTGGTGCCGGTGCCGCTGCTCATGCTGGCACTGCTGCTGACGATCGCCGTCAGCTTTCGCGAACGCGCAATGCTCGATTGGCGAGCGCTGAAGTGGGCCTTTCTCGGTCGGGTTCCCGGCAGCATTCTGGGCACTGCCGCAATCGTGTGGCTCCCGGAGAAGTGGATGCTCGTGCTGTTCTCCATTCTGATCCTCACCGGTGTCGTTCTCAGCGCAGCGGGATGGAGGGTCGAGCCCTCGGGCCCGGTGCTGTTCGGCGCCGGGACGATGTCGGGCTTCATGGGCAGCCTCACCTCGGTGGGCGGCCCTCCGATGGCGCTCGTCTACCAACGGCACTCGGGCGCTCAGATGCGCGCTGCGCTCGCGCTGTTCTTCACGTTCGGGGCGATGCTTTCCCTCACGCTTCTGGGTATCGCAGGTGAGGTACACGCTGCCGATTTCCGTCGCGCCCTGATTCTGCTACCGGCGATGCTGCTCGGGTTCGCGCTCTCGCGTTGGGCGAGCCGCTGGCTCGATCGCGGGTACACGCGTCCCGCGATCCTGGCATTCTCCGGTCTCGTCGCCGTGGTGCTGCTTGTCGTCACGCTGGTGGGCTGGGACTGACCCGGTTCAGCGGAACCGTGCCGGCGAAAGGTCGGCCTCGGCGATGGACCGCTCGATGAGCGCTTCCGGTAGGCCCGCTCCTCGAACGAGTGCGTCGAGAATGGCCGCCATCGCCGGTGCAGTTTTGATACCAGCGCCGGCCTGGCCAACCAGCCAGAAGAACCCTGCTGCGGCGGGGTCCTCGCCTACTACCGGCGCACCATCGGGGCTGAAGGTCCGCAAGCCGGCCCATGCGCGCCGCACACTTCGCAGCGGCAACGTTGTCGCCTCCGCGAGGCGGTCGAGTGCGAGCGCGACGTCGATTTCCTCAGCCTGCGCATCGCACGGTTCGCTGGGTGACTCGTCGGCGGGAGAGACCAACAGCCCGCCAGATTCGGGCTCGGCGTAATAGCGGCCGGCGACGTCCATTACCAGCGGCCACGAGGGGTCGACGTCGGCGAGCACGGCGAGACACGCGGTGCGCCTGCGCGGCTCGAGGCCCAGCGGTGCCACACCAGCCCTGGTAGCAACGACATCACCCCATGCGCCGGCGGCGTTCACGACGACAGCGGCCTCGAACCCGCGGTCCTCGCAGACGACGGTCCAGTTCGTCGATGACCGCGACAGCTGGATGGCCGCTGAAGAGGTGTACATGTGACCGCCGCGTTGGCGTAGGCCGCGCAAATAGCCCTGCAGCAGGGCATCGGTATCGATTGCCATTGCATCGGGCTCGAACGTCGAGCCGCCGGCGATGGCCGCCGGGCGAAAGTGGGGCACCAGGGCGAGCGTTTCGTCGGGAGTGAGGCGACGGACCGTGGGGGCCACAGAGCGGGCGCGCTGCGCAAGGTGGTCCAGTGCTGCAGCGTCGCCTGCTTGACCAACCCACAGCAAGCCTCGGGGGCCGAGCAGCGCATGGTCGACGAAATTGGTGGGGGGTGACTCGAAGAAGCCACGGCTGGCTGCTGCCAAGGCGCACACCACCGAGTGACCGGAGGTCTCTGACAACACCGACGCCGATCGCCCCGTCGCATGGAAGCCAGCAGATGCGGCCTGCTCGACCAGCATCACCGACGCATGTTCGGCGAGTGACCATGCCGCTGATGCACCGGCAATGCCGCCCCCGATGACAACGACGTCGACCTTGGAGAGTGACATCATTTCGAGCGTGGGTGCACGACGTCGGTCGTCGCAGGAGCGGCGCTGCCGGCCAGGTCGCGCACGACCGAGGCCATGTGCTGGAAGGTACATGACCTGGCAGTCTCAGCATCACCTGATTCGATTGCGTCGAAGATGCGTTGGTGTTCGTCCCACCCGGTAACGCCGCGAGTATCGGCGAGCATGCTGAAGACGAGTTCGGTCTTGTGGCGCAAAGGGGCAACCACAACCTCGAGGTACTCGTTGCCGGATGCCTGCTCGATGGCGATGTGGAAGCTTCGGTGGAATGCGGCGGCCGCGACGAGGTCATTGACGGCGGAGGCAGCCCGCCCGGAGGCGAGGATGCCGCGAAGTGCTTCCAGGTCCCCGTCGGTGCGGTTGATCGCGGCTCGCTCGGCAGCGTAGGCCTCGATCACGCTGCGTAGCTCCAGCAGCTGGCGCAGTTGGGTGGGGTCGAGCTTGCTGACGTACGCACCACGGCGGGCGATGACTTCCACCAGTCCTGTGCCCTCGAGAGCCCGAATTGCCTCCCGCACAGGGTTGCGCGACACCCCCAGCTGCTCTGCGAGACGATCTTCGAACAGCCGCTCGCCCTGCTGCAGCTCACCCCGCATGATCATGCCGAGGATTTCATCGGCGGCCACCTCACGAAGAGTCTGATGCGCGCTGCCGACTGTCATGACCTTCACGATACGCCCTTGCCGTGGCAGCGACCTGAGTCCCCTACCTGCACTGGAGTGATTTTTGCGGGAAGTGGCGTGGTTCATCGGCAACTGTGCATAATGTATACACGAATCGGAGGATTGAATGACGGACATTTCAGCACTGGCCCACGTGGCAGCCGCAGCGGCTGCAGTCGGTGCCGGCCTCGTCAACGCGGTCGCAGGCGGAGGCACACTGGTGTCATTTCCGATATTGACGGCAATTGGTGTGCCGGCAATCCGTGCCAACGCCACGAACACGGTGGCGCTGTGCCCCGGCTACATCGGCGGGACATACGCGCAGCGCGACGACCTGGCCGGGTTGCAGCGTGGATTGCGGCCCCAGATGATCGCGGCCGCATTGGGTGGTCTGGCAGGCTCGGTGCTGCTCATCATGAGCAGCGAGGCCGTGTTCCGCTTTCTCGTCCCGTTCCTCATCCTCGGAGCGTGCGTGCTGCTCGCGTTCCAGGACCGCTTGCGGCGATGGTTGCTGTCGCGGACCCGCGATAGCCACTCGCATGCCGCACTGGAACTTGCCACCGTCACCGTTGCCTCCTTGTACGGCGGGTATTTCGGTGCGGGACTGGGGATCATGCTGATGGCGGTGTTGGGCCTGTTCTCCGAGCTTCCCTTCAACCGACTGAACGCCGTCAAGCAACTTCTCTCGTTTCTGGTCAATGTATCCGCGGCTGTGTTCTTCTCTTTTTCGGGCAAAGTGGAGTGGACGATCGTCCTGGTGATGGCGCCGGCCAGCCTGCTCGGTGGCGCCATCGGTGGCCGCGTTGCGAGCTCGCTGCCAGCAGCCAAAATGCGTGCCGGGGTGATCGTGTTTGGCGTGACGGTCTCGCTCATCTACTTCAGCAGGCTGTTCTGACCACTGCCTGAATAGTGATCCATACGGCCATCCGTTGACAAAGATGAACGTATGACTAGGCTTGCGGTCATGGACGAGCGACCGCGGCAATCGACGGATACGCCAACGATCAGTGGGCAGCGGGCGTCCCGGCGCAACACCGCTGCCTCGATGCCCACTGCCCCGACGATTCTTGACTGGCCGGTGGCTGGTCGGGTGCCCACCACCGTTACCACGGAGAGCAAATCGTGGCGGGACGGCTCTGTCACCCACCATCTCTATGCTCTTGTTCCGCCGTTCATCGCCGACATTCCCGTTGCGTTGCCCGACGTCCTCAGTTCAGTGGTCGTCGCCGCTGAACGCGCGCTTGCCGAACTCGACGCCCAACTGGACTCCTGCGACGCAGCCGTCGTCGAAGCGACCACGTTCGCCCTGCTGCGTTCCGAGTCGGTTTCGTCGAGTCGGATCGAGGGGATCACCGTGACGCACCGGCGGCTCGCCGAGGCGATCCAGGATGCCGGTAGCGCCAAGCGCCTCGCTCGCGAGGTCGTTGGCAACATCAACGCAATGCAAGCAGCCGTCGCGTACGGCTCGGGTGCCGACCCGTTCACACCCGACGACATTTTGGATCTGCATCGCCAGCTGATGGCCGGCGCGGTGGGTGTCAAGGAGGGTGTCTATCGGACCGAACAGAACTGGATCGGAGCCGAGCACTCCGAAGACGGCGTCGCCTACGTACCGCCGCCACCCGGGACTATCCGCGGCCTGATGGAGGACCTGTGCGACTTCATCAACACCTCCCCGACGACGAGCGTGGTTCGTGCTGCGATCGCCCACGCACAATTCGAGGCGGTCCACCCCTTCGTCGACGGCAACGGCAGAGTCGGCCGGTGCATCGTGTCGATCACGCTTCGCAAGGCCGGTGGGACCACCACGATCCCTCCAGTGTCGAGCGTCCTGCTCACCAACACCGACGGCTACTTCGCTGCGTTGCACGACTTCCAGCAGAACGCCAACCCAGGTCCATGGATCGAGCAGTTCGCCAACGCGACAATTGTGGCTTGTAGCCGTGCAAAGGCGTTGGTGATCGACATTGAGGAGTTGAAGACCGACTGGCGCCAGCGCACCGCAGCCCGCGCCGGGTCCCACATGACCCGGCTGATCGACGCGCTCCCGATGCTCACATTGGCGACTGCTGACCAGGTGGCACAACGTCTCGAGATCGATGCGAACCAGGCCCGCCGGCTTCTCGGTCAGCTCGAAGACGCCGGGATCGCCAAGCAGGCGTCTGACGGCCGACGGAACCGGGTGTGGTGCATCGACCAAATGCTCCGCTTGCTCGACGACCACTCACTTGCCCGAACCTGACGACCTGACCGCTGTTCGTTTCACCCGCCGGTGACCCATTTCAGGAGCGCATCGGGATCATCATGTCGAACCCGTGGTATCCAGGTTGTCCGCCGTCAAGCATGACCACGCGTTCGACTCGACGCTGTGTGGGTTGAGCGTTGCCTCAGCTGCTCGGCAACCCTTCCGGCAATTGCAAATCTTGGTCGCATGCCGTTGGGGTCGACGGCCGATTCCAACAAAGTGCCATCTACGTGGTGTTATATGGAGCCGGGTAAGAGAATCGAACTCTTGACCTACGCATTACAAGTTCGATCTGGGTCGTCCGTCTGGTGACAAATAGTGCCCCTAGCAGGGCGTATTCAATTGACCAGTCCGTCGCGTGTCGGCTTGTAGTGCCCCTTTTCGCCAAGTTTCTTGGCCGGAATCTTGGCCGAAGTCTTGGCGCCGAACACGCGCAGGTGGGCGATCTGACAAATCCGAGCAGATGGCGAATTCTCTGGCGCCTCATCTCATCACCATCGGCGAATCAGCCGGACGTTCGGGCCGACCGCGGCGCTGAGGTGTCGTGCTAGTCCCCGTGGGGTGGCCACGACGCTGACAACAATGCCAGCGGCGATCAGGCTGCGCGCTGAGCCAGCGAAGATGTTATCGCCGCCTCCGATCACGACTCGATTGAAGCGCTTGGTGTGCTGCACCCATCCGAGCTCTTCGATCGGTCACTGTGGCTGGCGCATACGGTGATCAGTCTCGTCGGCAGTGCTAGCCGCGCGAGGTCCATTGTGGTGCGGTGAGCGAAGGTATGGGCTTCGAAGTGGGAACTCACCACGCGTGGTCAGCCATCGAAGCCGGACCGGCCGGTCTATTCAGGCGGGCCGGCGAAGTTGTGCCCAGCGCGACGAGCAAGACCGTCGACATGATCTTCGAGGTACTCGTCGTCCGGTTCTTCTGGGAACGCGTCGCGGAAGGCTTCGATTACATCGTGCGCCGAGCGGAACGTGGTTCGCTTCCACAGGTTGCGGATGTCGTACTCGTCGCGCAGAGGGCGACTGGCGCGCAGCTTGAGTAGGAGCATTGTGTCGGCAGACGGGCCGAACACGGTGAGGTTCGAGCCAGCGTGCAGAACGATGCGGTCTGTCTGGATGTCGGCCGCGGACACGAATGTCTTGCTATTGCTGTTGATGGTTGTCATCGGGAGTCCAAGTTGTGCCAGGACTGTTCGGGCGGCCTCAGCGAGTTCGGGTGCGATTGCCGTGGCGGCGTCGATGTCGACTGTGCTTTCTCGTTCGCCGAGGTGCGCCATGTAGGCGCCTCCGATCACGGTCATCGTCGCATGGGTACCTTTGCGGGCGAGCTCTTGGTTGAGTTTGTCGAACACCTCGGCGATGTCGCTTGCGGTGAGACCGTCGGTCGTGGTCACGCGGACTCCCAAATGGACGCTCTATCGAGGAAGATGCCGCGGCGGCTCAGCTCCCGAGGGGCGTTGGCTTCGGAACGCCGGATCATCGAAGGTGTTCCGTGTGGCCGCCACGGCGTGGTGAGCGGTGGGACAGTGTGAGTCCATGCGGGAGCCGACAGTCCGTTGCTGGCAGCGATGCTCTCGGCGACTCCGGCCAGAAGGTTGAGCGTCCATTGGTTGTCCGTTGCCGGTTCGGGTGCGATGACAGCGCCGGCGTTGGCGCGGTCTCGGGTCGCCGCTTGGACCGCTAGCCGAAGATGCAGCCAAGGCTCCTGTTCGGCTTCGGGGGTGGCGTCGGCGGCGGCTGCGAGGGTTGGCATCGGAATCATTGACACGTCGAGGCGGAGGCCCGCGGCTTCTGCGAGGCGAGTCAACATTCCCCAGGTGGCGTCGCTCTCTCCTGTTTCGACCCGCGAGACAGTTGTGGTTGACGTTCCGGCCGCCTTGGCGAGTGACTTGCGCGACTGACCTGAAGAGGACCTGATTCCGTTTGCGATGTCAGCTGCGTCCACATGGGTAGCATATATGCGACCCCGTTGTGACGGCAACGCCTCGCCAGCTGCCGGCGCGTGCCAGCGGGTAGAGAGCCACGCAGGTTCCAGGCGTGAGGTCGAACGCGCCCCGAGCGGCCATGCGATCACGTCACCCCGCTCAACCGATCAAAGACCTGACGTCGCCGTTCTCATCGACGAGCCACACCGCTAAGGCGAAGCTGTTGTCGTCGAACTCGATCTGGCAGGCCAGCGCGCAGTCCTTCGCCCGCTCCAGCTGGCCGGCCAACGCGGCCATCGCTGAGAGCTCACGACTCGTTGCGTCATGACGACCTTCGGGCTCTCCTGCCGCCTCGTTGTGCCAGATCGCGGCGGTGAGCGCGAGAAGGCGTTGGAGGACGCGTGCGCAGACGCCGGGTCGGGTTCGTGCGCCGTGACGTTCGAGATCGAGTTGGGCCTTGAGGGTTTGGTTGACGGACTCGATGATCTGACGGAACGGTCGGAGGAACCGTTGGTGCGGTCGCTGTGTCTCTTTGCCGAAGGTGGGGCGGATGAGAGTGATGCCGGCGTTGGCGAGTTCGGTCTCGAAACTGGCGCGCCGGTAGCCCTTGTCGCCCATCAAGGTCTGGCCGGGCCGGTGCAGTTCGGGGTTGAACGCGATCATGTCCAGCGCGGTGTCGCGTTCGTCGGTCTTCGCGCCCGCGAGCGCGTAGGCGACCGGCAGCCCAGATGGTGTGGTGATCAGGTGGAGTCGCGGTCCCCAGAAGAACCTGGTGTGTGATGCGCAGTAGCCGTAGGTGGCCCATCCGGCGAGGTCGGAGCGTTTCACGGTCTCGCGGGAGCGGCCGCACTCGACGGGGGTGGAGTCCACGAGCCACAAGTCGTCGTTGAATGACGGGCACGCTCGAGCGAGTGATGCAATGACGTGTTGAAACATCTCACCTGAGTTGCGCAGTCGTTTGTTGTAGCCGGGGCGATCCGGCAGGTACGGGAACCAGGGTCGCAGGTGGGCGTGGGCGTGGCGGATGAAGCGGGCTTCGGAGGTGAACCCGAGCAGGGCTTGCAGAACAGCCAGGGTGAGGAGTTCAGCGTCGGTGAGTTTCGGGGAGATCCCGACTACCGGCCGTTCCGGTGCCCACTGTGGGTGTTCGATGAGGAGATCGTCGATGGTTGTCAACGGCCATTGGTTTCTCCCCGTGGGCGGACGTGGGTTTTCCCCGCGTATGGCCGGGAGGATTCCCCGGGGGTGGCCATGGTTTTCCCCGGGGGTGCTCGGTGGGGTCAGTCGAGGGGCTTGACTCCTTTGCCGGTGGTGGCTTGAGCGAGGCGGACCGAGTCGCCGCTGGTGACGATGACGTGGGCGTGGTGTAGGAGCCTGTCAACGAGCGCTGTGGCGATTGTTCGTGGCATGAGTTCCTCGAACCCGGAGGGATGCAGGTTTGAGCTGATCGCGACGGCACGTTTCTCGTAGGCGGCGTCGACGAGGCGGTAGAGGCCTTCGGCGGCGTCGACGGAGAGCGGCAGGAGCCCGATGTCATCAACGATGATCAGATCCGCGCGCAGGATTGGGGTGATGGCCCGGTTGATGGTGTCATCGATTCGGTGTGCTCTCACGAGGGTGCCGAGTTGCTCGACGCTGAACCACGCGACGGTGCGGTTGTGATCGATAGCGGCGTGTCCGAGTGCTTCGAGGAACATTGATTTCCCGGTGCCTGAGGGTCCGCAGATGACGAGGTTCTCGTGCCGGTCGATCCATTCCAAGGTTCGTAGCCCTGATTGGGTGGCGGGTGCGATCGATGAGATGGTTGGGTCCCACACGTCGAACGTTTTCCCGGTCGGGAGCCGCGCTTTGCGTCGCCGGATCGTGGTGGTGGCGTTGTCGCGTCCGCGTTCTTCTTCGACGAGCAGGGCCCGCACTGTTTCGGCTGGCGCCCATCGTTGTGCTGTTGCGGTTGCGAGCACGTCGGGTGCGGCACCTCGCAGGTAAGGCAACCTGAGTCGTCGTGAGAGCCGGTCCAGGTCAGGATCGATCGACGCGAGATCGCCGCCGCCGTTGTTGATGATCGCGGTCATCGCCCGAACCGTTCCCAGGCGCTGGTGCCGGGCTGCAACGAATGTGTTTCGGTCCGCACGATCGCCGTGTCGGGTTGGCGCGACAGGATCGACAGCAGGTCGCGTTCCGCGAACCGATCAGCCAGCGGACGGCACGAAACGACAACCCAACGGAACAATGCCCTCGCCCTCTACCGCGTCGACGAGCCGCTGCGACACCAACACCAACCCGCCCAGGGCACTCACCGAGTGGTGACGATTGCGCACCCAATACGTCGGCGAGAGGCCGCCACGGCGTCCGGGTTCGCCATGTTCCTCAAGAGGTGCGTGGCGATATCGGCATTGGCCCCCAGCCAATGCGTCTTCGGAGCGATGAACGTTGGCCGCTGCCACCTCGCAGAAACCCCGCCACGCGAGGGGACTCATACCAGGTCCAGAGGGCGAAACTGGCACAACTTCAGACTGCGCAGCTTCTTGGCAAGTTCCAGGTCGAGGAACGTCCTCCAGGCCTGACCGGTTGGCCGGCTTGCCGTTCCACCGTACTCCAGATCGCTGCGCGCAAAGCCTCGAAGTGGCTCCGCTCCGGCTCCGGAAATCACCTTGGGCCGACCGAACGTCGGCTGCCTCCTACATACCGGGCAGACCATTCCTTCGTGTTCCACGCTGCTGCGGTCGACCGTCAGTACCCGCTCCACGATCAAGCCGTAGTACTCCGGATCAGCTGGCAACGGCACGAAACGACAACCCAACGGAACGATGCCCTCGCCCTCTACTGCATCGACGAACCGCTGCGACACCAACTTCAGCCCGCTCTCCGCAGTGACAGAATGGTGACGATTGCGCACCCGGTACGTCGGCGAGATCCAGCCCGAATCCGTCAGACATAGACACCGAGGACACAACGGCGCCCCATCCAGGTATCCGTCGGGCTCCTCACCGCGAGCCACCATCTGCACCCAGCTCATCTGATGACCGCCACGAAGTCCGGGTTCGACATGTTCCTAAAGAAGTGCTTGGCAACGTCGGTGTACTTCGCTCCCACCGGGCTGCGATAGAAGTCCTCCAATGCCTTGATCCGCTCTCCTTTGTCGAACCGGTTGCGAATTGCTTCGCCCGAGTTGATGCAACTTGGTCGCATGCCCCATGAAGTTTCACGAGCGTAGCGCAAGACAGCACCGACCAAATCTTGGCCGCCGACTTTTGGAAGGCGATAGTCGGCTACGGAAAAGTGCCATCTACCTGGTGTTATATGGAGCCGGGTAAGAGAATCGAACTCTTGACCTACGCATTACAAGTGCGTTGCTCTGCCAGCTGAGCTAACCCGGCGAGGGTTTGGGAAAGGGTAGAGGTGAATCCCCGACAAAACCTACGGGATCGAGGGCAACTGAACCCTGTAGCGGGCAGCGGGTCGGAAAGGCCCGTCTCAGCGCAGCACCGAAAGTTCACGCATGATCATTTCGACGGCAGTTTCGAAGGTGGCGGTGAACTGCGGGCACGTTCGTCGAAGTCGACGTCCACCGCGTACGAGGCACAGCCAGATTACGGCGAGCTGTTCGAAACCAATCCCGTCTCGCGGTTGTCGGCCCACCGAGTCGAGCCAGACCGCGATTTGCTGTGCCAGCTGAGCGATCAACTCCTGGTTCGCGCGGCGGATGGCCGAGTGATGACGTTCGTTCCCCACGCCGATCATGAACGCCAACAGCGGCTCGGCGGGCGGCTCCGCGTTGGATGGCCCGATGAGGCTGGCGGTGATCTCGCCGAGAGTTACGGGACCCGGGGAGACATCGAACGGGGCGAGCAAGACCGTCGCATGGTCGTGCAACAGATCCTGCAGCAAGTCCGACATCATCTCGTCCCTGGTGGGCCAGACGTTGTAGATGGTTCGTCGACTGACTCCGGCCATCGCAGCGACCCGAGCCACGGTGACGTAATCCAGCACGCCGGGTGGTTCGACGGTGTTGTGGTGGGAGGTGATGGAGTCGACGAACAGTTCCATTGCGAGCCCGAGGTTGGTGAGTTGTGCGTCGTTCCACGGGTCGTCGGGCGGCGGGATCTCGTACCACTCGCGTTCGGATGTTCGGTCGGGTTGGTCCGTCGCCGGCGAACCGTGGCACAGCGACCTCAACACCAGCGCGAGCAGCGACCACGGGTACTCGCCGAGACCGAAGTCGACCGCGAAGAGTTGGCCGCAGGCTTCGGGGAAAAAACGGTTGAGGACAGAGAGTTCGTCAGCGATGCACCACATCGTGGCGGCAATCTCGGTTTCGGCATCGACCGTGAACATTGCCCCACCGATGGCAATCCAGGAGAGCGAGAGCTCCTCGCCGAGTGATTCGAGTCGGCTGGTCTCCACGTGACGACGGACGCGACCGAGGTCCGCGACGTCGGGGTAGCCGATGAACGCAGCCCGAATCAGAACTCGAAAATCGTCCATGACGATGGCCTGCACGGCATTGGCCTGCGCCGACATCTCCTTGTCACTCTGATCGGCGGCCAGGATCGGGCGCCGGGAAGCGGTCGAGCGACGTTCCAGCCACGGCAGTTCGCGCTCGCGCTGGGAGTAGTCGATCTCATACGCGATGTACCGAGAAAGATCGATCCAGAAGTCGTATTGCGTTTCCCAGAGCCGGTACAGCGTGGACCGGGGCACGCCCGCCGTTCTTGAGAGTTCGGCAAACGTGATTCCAGCCACGACGTACGGCGTCTCCGGAAGACCGTCGCTCAGCGGCTGGTGGGCCAATTGTAGAAGCACTTTGCGGTACTTGGCGCGTGGAGTCTTCGAGAGCATCGTGAGGGTGAGGCGAGCAGGGCTCGGTCCTGGAGACCATAGCTGACCCGAAGTTGGCCGGCTGGGTGACCCTTCACAAAGTGTTCGCGACCTTCACAATCTGTCCGGTCCGCGCCGCGGAATTGCTGAATATGGTGCCTAATTGCTCGGCGGCGGTGCCGAGCGCCTTGCGCCCGCAACTTGCGGGCACCGAGTTGGCGACCTCGTTCAGGAGTAGCGGATATGCAGAGACACACGTTCATCACGCGGTTCATCATGGCTGCAACCTTGTTAGTGGCGGTAGCGATGCCTGCTCGGACCGCGCAGGCGGACCCGCCGGGCATCACTTCGACGCTGCTGCTCGACGGCACCACGTACAACGGAGTCCCCGTTGTCAACGAAGATTCCACGGTGACGCTGCGCGTCCAGTACCAAAACACGGTTGCCCCGGGCTCGACAGTCGACTTCGTCGTGGGGCCGAACGCCACGCTGACTGGTGTTCCCGCAACGAACACAGCGATCGCGTCCGTCGTGCAAAGCGGCAACACGGTGTCGATCACGTTCAAGGATCCCTTCCCAGCCGATGTTGACCAGGGGGTGTTCGACCTCAAGCTCACGGTCAATCAGGTCGTCACCAGCGTCGAGGTGCCGATCAGCTGGACGGTGGCCGGCGACACGACTTCCATCGATGTCATCGTGAAGAACGGTGGTGACCAGTTCGCCAACGTCAGTGACGCCCAAGCCAAGAGCGTGTCTCCTACCAACCTGGACAGCTTCGTGACCGTCGTCGCCGGCGCGGTGACGCTCAAGCCGGAGATCTCAGCGCAGGAGCTGACCTACACGCTGCGCCTCGATTCATCTGCGGTACGGACCGGGTTCGCCATCAGCGACCAACTACCTACTGGCCTGGACTATGTCGCCGGCTCGTTCGCCGGCCTGCTCACCACATGGGACCCCGCCGGGCTCAACCGCGCCACGGCTCCCTTCGCCTTCGTCCCGACCGTCACCGGTAACGCGTTCAGCGGCACGGTCACCGTGCCTGGCCCATCGATCTTGGCGCTCACCTACAAGGCCAAGGTCACCGACGCGGCTGCTCTCGAAGCCGCGCTGCAGGCCAAGTACGACCTGCTCGGCGGTAGCACAGGAAACTTCGAGATCAGTGTGACGAACACGGCGAGCTTCGACGGCATCAGCAAGACGGCAGCCGTCAGGTTGCGCGGCAACGTGGCCGGTGTCAATGTCGGGGCTGCCTTCGCCAAGAATGCCGACTGGAGCACCAAGAACGTCATCGCCGATGAGAGCGGCAACTTGACCCCTCCGATCGACATCACCTACACGCTGCGTGCGGATCTTCGTGCGTGGGACGGCAATGGCGTGAACTTCACGCTGGCCCGCAACGTCGTCATCAGCGATTCCCTGCCCACACAGGCGACTTGGAACACCGCCGCACCGGACTTCATCACCTCGACCGGCATCTCGCTGACCTTCGCCGGCACCTGCCCGGATGCAACAGCCTTCGCGGCTGATGCCTTCGTCGGCCAGTACTGCCTTGCCGGTCAACTGCTTCTGGTGAACGTGGGCAAGGACAACACCACGAACGCCTCCATCGCGGTGAAGTCGCAGCTCACCACGGTGGCTGCACTGACACCGACCGGGAGCACGACCATCGAAGACGCCGTGCCGTACCGTTGGCGCAACATTGCGGAATTCAACTACCGCAGCGGTAGCCCCTACACGGCAACGCGCGACGTCACCGTGGTCGTGTTGCCGGATTCGACCGGCGGGGTCAACGACTCGAGCGTCTTCACCAAGACAGGTGCTGCCGTTGACGCAACGGTCGCTCCCGGCGAGTCCGTCACCGTCAGTTACACCTTCAAGGTCACTGCCGGCAAGGGCATCGATGTGCGGGCCAGCAAGATTGTCGACTACATCGACAGCGACATCTTCGAGATCAGCGACCCGACCGCCGTCGTCATCTCGGGGACGTACGACGGCCAGGCGCTCGCTCCGGCTGATTTCGCACTCAGCGGCGGTGCCGATGGCAACCTCATCATCGAGTTGAGTGGGACCGGTACGGCAATCGTGGACCTACGAGGTCCCGACAAGGCGTACACCGTCAACATCTCGCTGACGACCAAGCCGTTCGTCGGCAAGCAGACCAAGACCATCTCGAACACGGCCACCCTTTTCGGCGAGGGTAGCGAGCCGTTGTACCGCTCCGCGACGTCCGCAGAGGCCACCTCCTTCGGAGACGAGGCGGAGATCCGAAAGCGCGTCTACGACCCCGAGACTGCCACCTGGGTCGAGAGCCTCGCGGCCTCGATGAACGGACCGGCCAGTCTGGTGGAAGACGAATACGTGTACCGCGTCGAGTTCATCCCGCGGGGCGCATTCAACAACGTCGTGATCATCCCTGTGACGGATGTTCTCCCAGCTGCGGTGGACTTCCTCGGCTTCCTCGCCGAAGGTGATGCCGCGGCGGTCTCCCCCCTGCTGCCAGGACCTGTCGACGTTGGAGGCAACCTGGAGGCTCGATACGACGGCCCCAGCCATACAGTGACCATCGCCCAGAAGAACGGCACGCGTCTGAACGTCGGCTCGCCGATCGCTGCCTACTTCGGGGTGAAAGTCAACAACGCCTCGGCCCCGATCATCAACCGGATCGGGTCCACGGCTGCCTCGATCGTCCCGATCAAGTCGGTGTCGGTGGGGGACTACGTGTGGGTCGACTCGGATCGCAACGGCCGCCAGAACGTTGGCGAGCCGGGTATCGCGGGCGTGGTGTTGATCCTGGTTGGTCCTGACGGCGAACCGGTCACCGATGTCCTCGGCGTGCCAGTTGGGCCGGCGACGACCGACGTCGACGGCGGCTACACGTTCGACAATCTGCCGGCATTGACCGGTGAGCAGGTCTACACCGTTCGTATCGATCAGGTGGCGTCAGCTGTGGCGCTGAAGCCGTACGTGCCGACCACGGCTGGTGCGGGCGACCGTAAGGCTGACTCGTCGACCGGTCAAGCGTCCACCGTTCCCGGCGAGTTGCACCTCAACGAAGATCGTGACCCGACCCTGGACTTCGGCTTCGTGCTCAAGTCGTATGCCATTGGTGACTACGTCTGGATCGATACCAACAAGAACGGCCTGCAGGACGCCGCCGAGGTACCACTGGCGGGCGTCAGGGTCGAGCTGCTCGACAGTGTGGGGGAGGTTCTGGGCGTCACCCAGACCGACGCCGGCGGTCGCTACGTGTTCGACGGATTGACGGCGGGCACGTACCGCGTCAGGTTCACGCTGACCGACGACCAGCGCACCGTGTATGAGTTCACCCAGCGCGACCTCGGAACGAGTAATGCGGTCGACTCGGATGCGAATCCCGCAGACGGGCTCACAGCAGAGATCGTTCTGGACGACTCCAACGACAACCTGACGACGATGTACGACTACCGCTCCATCGGCGCCTCCCAAGGTATTGATCCGACGTGGGACGCGGGCGTCGTCGTCAAGCAACTGCCCGAGGCGCAACCACCCGTACAGCCGCCCGGAAACCTTCCGATCACGGGTGCCACGATCGCTATGGGCATGATCGCTGCTGCACTCGCACTGCTCGCCGTCGGTGGTGTGTTCCAGAGAGTGGGCCGACGCAGGGTTCTCTGACCAACGCGTGGAGAACCGCTGACCTGGGGCCAGATGAACATCCGGCCTCGGGTCAGCGGCCCGCTCGCCGTCAGTGGGGTCGTGTCAGTGGCCGACCTGGGTCGGCACGCGCCTGCGATGACCATCGCTCAGTTCATCGATGCCGGCGATTCGCCCGAAGGGGCGCGACGCTCGGTCAGGTCGGCCTGGCGCCCAGCTACTCGATGACCGCCAACTCGCGCACACGCGCGAGCAGGATGTCGATGGCGGGGGCGTTCATGCCACCTTGGGGGAAAATCACGTCGGCGTAGCGCTTGCTCGGTTCGATGAACTGCTCGTGCGCCGGCCGCACCGACTCGAGGTACTGGCCGATGATGCTCTCCATCGTGCGGCCGCGCTCGGCCACGTCGCGCTGCAACCGGCGGATGAAGCGCAGGTCGGCGTCGGTGTCGATGTACACCTTCAGATCGAAGCGATCTCGCAGCGTCGGCTCGTACAACACCAAGATGCCCTCGACCACCACGATGTTCGCCGGCGGCACCATGCGCACCTCACCGCTGCGGCGATGGTTGGTGTAGTCGTAGATGGGTACCGGCACTGTCGAGCCATGCGTCAGCGCAGCCAGATGGTCGTTGAGCAGCTGCCAATCGAACGCCTCCGGGTGGTCGTAGTTGGCCTTCTCGCGGACCTCGAAGGGCTGATCGTCGTACGAGACGTAGTACGAATCCAACTTGAGCAGCGCCAGCCGCTCGTTGCCCGCCAGCTCTGCCAGCCGCTCGCTGACCGTGGTCTTGCCCGAGCAGGTACCACCGGCGACACCAATCATGAACGGACGCACAGACATGGTCGCGCACGCTACCCGACAAGGGCACGAACACTTGTGCGATGCCCGGTTTGACGGCCTCGGATGGGCAATGCTGAAGGCACCATGAGCGAGAACACGACCACCGACACCGCGCCCGAAATGGCAGCAGACACGGCAACGGAAGCACTCTCCGAGCGCGGGCTGGCGATCTTGCAGTTCGAGGCCACATGGTTCACGCTGGACGAAGATCGCCACGATGCCATCCGCGCGCGTTTCGCGTGTTCCGTGGAGGACTACAATCTCGAACTCAACCGGGTGATCGATCATCCGGCGGCGTTGCTCGCCGACCAGCTGGTGGTTCGCCGCCTGCGCCGTCACCGTGAGCGTCGTCGTCGCACCCTGATCGATGGCGCGGCCGCAGGCGAACAGGGCTGACACACCCGACCACAACTGCCTTCCACAACTGAGGAGTTCCGATGAGCAACGAAAACGCTGGCCGTCCAGGCCGCACCAACGGGTCGGCGCCCATGGGCAGCACCGTTGCCATCGTCGTCACGCTCGCCGCGCTGGTGCTCGGCTTCCTGATTCTGCGCAAGGTGAACGACGGTGGCGAAAGCTCCACCGTCAAGCCCAGCGTCACCACCGCCGCCCCTTCGACCACGCTCGACCCGACGGCGACGGTCGCCCCGACGGCCGAGGCGACCACCACCACGCTGGCCAACGTCACCACTGGCACCAAGGTGCAGGTGGCCAACGCCAGCACCGTTGATGGCGCTGCCGGCCGTATGTCCACCGCCTTGGGTGGCAAGGGCTACGACATGGCAGAAGCGGTCAGCAGCTCCGAGAAACTGGAGCTCAGCAAGGTGTTGTACAACGCGGACGACCCCAACGCGTTGCCGGTCGCCACGTCGCTCGCACTGCTGATGGGCAACATCGAGGTTGTGGCTCAGGGCGTGCCTGTGCCGGTTGCCAGTGGCAACTGGGCCGAGGGTAGCGGCGTCGTCTTGATGCTGGGCAACGACAGCGCCAGCAAGACACTTGCGCAGATCAGTGGCGAGCCGACCACCGGCGTCACCGTTGCCCCCACAACCACCTGAGCCGCTCTCGTCAGGTGTTGTAGTCCTGAATCGTGCGGCCGTGCGTGCGGTCGGTGATCTCACGCGCCCGCAAGGTGAACTCGGCCAGCAACGCGTCACGGTTGATGGTGAGCAGTACGCGATCGCGCATCAGCACCCGGCCATCGACGATTGTGGTCTGCACGTCTGATGGCTGCACCGAATAGACCAGCACAGCGGCCAGGTCGTGCAACGGCTGGCAGTGGAAGCCGCTGACGTCCACCAGGATGACATCGGCGCGTGCTCCGACTGTCAGCTCGCCGATCTCGCCACGCATACCCAACACTGCGGCGGATTCCGGGCCAGCCATCTCCAACGCCATCGAACACTTGAACCAGGTCGCATCGTCAGCGATCTGCTTCTGGGTGAGAGCCGTGATGCGCATGCTCTCCAAGATGTCGAGCGTGTTGTTGGACGCCACGCCGTCGGTGCAGTAGCCCACCGGCACACCCGCAGCCCGTAGCGAAGGAATCGGGGTCAGCGGGCCAAGCGCAAACTTCAGGTAGCCCTTGGGCCCGTGCGTGACGCCGACGCGATCGCGGGCTGCCGCCAGCAGTGGGATGTCGCTGTCGATGATGCCGTTGCCGTGGGCGATGATGACACCGGAATCCAACACACCCGTCTCCTGCAGGACCTGGATCGGCGTGAGGCCGCGCGACGCCAGGCTGGAGTTGGCCTGCGCGATGTCTTCCGACGCGTGGGTGTGCACCCGCACCCCCAGGCGCCGAGCCGCGTCGGCCGCGCCACGCAGATCGTCATCGCTGACCGTGTACGGCGCATGGGGGGCCAACGAGGTGGTGATGCGGCCGTCGGCCTTGCCGTGCCAACGCTCGGCGAACTCGATCGACTGGCCCAGGCCCGCGTCGGGCCCCTGCGAACTGAAGAACGCCGACCCCAGGTTGGCGCGCATGCCCGTATCCATCACGGCCTGCGCAGTCTGGTCCATGAAGAAGTAGTGGTCGGCGAAAGTGGTGACGCCACACTGGATCATCTCCGCCGCAGCCACCAACGTGCCCAGGTAGACATCACGCTCGCCGACATTGACCTCCATCGGCCAGATGTAGTCGTTGAACCAATGCGCCACGCTCACGTCTTCAGCCGCCCCACGCAGGAACGTCATCGCTGCGTGGCAGTGCGTGTTGATGAGGCCAGGCATCGCCACCATGCCGCGGGCATCGATGACCTCGCGAGCATGTGGCGCCTGCGACGGGTTCTGATCGATGCGCGTGAACCGACCACCGGTGATCTCCAGTGTGGTTCCCGGCGCGAAGGTGGTGCGATCGCCCGTGACATCCAGCAGCGCCGTGCAGTTGACGATGGCAAGGTCAGCAATTGGACGCGAGGACTCATCGGTCATACAGCGAACCTAGTGGCCATCGGACCCGCCGCCGTGCAGTCAGGTGAAGAGTTCTCGCAGCAGGCTGGATGCGGCATGTTCGATGCACCACAACGGCTCTTTCATCGCGCGGTCCAGCCCGAATTCCTGAGCGAGTGATCGGTGCGTGATGCGGTCGACGACATCTGGCGCACTGTCCCCGACGATCGCCGCGATCGGTGTGCCGGCCTCGGCGCACAGTGCTTGCACGCCACCGATCACCTTGCCGTCGAAGCTCTGCTCATCGAGGTAACCCT
>DAORTY010000003.1:0-16720 GCA_035432905.1 Ilumatobacteraceae bacterium
TCGGCGCGAGCGACGCGAGCCTCAGCGGCCTTGGCGAGAGCATTGGCACGCTGTTCGGGGGTGAGTTGCGGAGGAGTTGCCATGCGCTGACCCTAGCGCTGCCGGGGCAAGTAGCGATGCCAATCACACCTTGGACAACGACGCCAGGCCACCACTGTGTGCCAAACCGGTCAGCGCGCTGGGTACCACGCCGCGCTGCAGGCACCACTCCAGCAGCTCACGTTGCACCTTCAAGGGTGCGGCGGGATCGGCGAACGTGGCGGTGCCCACCTGCACTGCACTGGCACCGGCCAACATCAACTCGGCCGCCTCCCAACCATTCGACACCCCACCGACACCCACGATCGTCAACTCCGGGAGCGCGGCATGGACGTCGTACACGGTCCGTACTGCGACCGCATGGACCGGGCGCCCGCTGTACCCACCACCACCGGCACCCAGGACGGGCAGGCCGCTCACGGGATCCAGCACCATGCCCAGCAGCGTGTTGGACAACGTGACCGCTTCGGCGCCGGCCTCGCTGACAGCGGCGGCAACTTCCACGACGCGGTCGGTGTTGGGGCTGAGCTTCGCCCAACGTGGTCGACCGCAGGTCGCGGTTGCCGACATCACCTCGGCCGAGAGCGCCGCGTCATGGGCGAAGATGCCGCGGCGGCCCTCCAGGTTGGGGCACGAGAGGTTGACCTCGACGGCGATCACCGACATCGGTGCATCTGCCAGCTGCGCTGCGGCCGCCGCATACTCCTCCACCGACCGACCCCAAATGCTGGCAATGACCCTGGCACCCGTGGCAGCGAGTGCCGGCAACTCGTCGCTGAGCCAGTACGCGACTCCCGGCCCTTGCAATCCCACGGCGTTGATCATGCCCTGGCCCGCAGGGTGCACACGCGGGGCGGCGTTGCCGGCCCACTCGTAGGCGGCCAGTGACTTGACGATGACCGCGCCGAGTGCGGAGAGGTCCATGTACGGCGCCAGTTCAGCCCCGTACCCGGCCGTGCCGGACGCTGTCATCACCGGTGCCGGCAATGTCAGCGAGCCGACGTGCACGGCCGAGCGTGCGCTCACGCGTGAAACTCCTGCAGGGATCGCACGTTGATCTCGCGGTCGACCATCTCTGCCATGCCCTGCGCCGCCGCCAGCGCCGCCTTCACAGTGGTGACCAGACTGACGTGGTGGCTGTTGGCGGCCTTGCGGATCTGTTCTCCATCGGTGCGGCCACCGCGACCCTGTGGCGTGTTGATCACGAAGGCGATCTCGCCGCTCTCGATCAACTTCACGGCGTTGATGCCATGGCCCTCCGAGATCTTGCCGACGACCTGGTCGACCGTGATCCCGAAGCGACCGAGGTACTCGCAGGTACCGGTGGTGGCGGCGATCTTCAGCCCGAGATCGCGCAATCGTGACGCCACCACCAATCCGGCCGGTTTGTCGCTGTCGGCCAGCGACAAGAACACCGTGCCCTCGGTCGGCAGCACGGTGCCGGCAGCGAGTTGGGCCTTGAAGAATGCCGTTCCGAAGGTGGTGTCGATGCCCATGACTTCACCCGTGCTGCGCATCTCGGGCCCCAACGCGGTGTCGACCTCCGGGAAGCGGCTGAACGGCAGCACGGCCTCCTTGATGGCGACGTGGCCGTGCTGGCTGGGGGGACGCAACAATCCTTCAGTTCGCAGCTCGGCCAACGTGGCACCCAGCATGACGCGACTGGCCACCTTGGCCAGGGGTACGCCGGTTGCCTTGGCCACGAATGGCACCGTCCGACTGGCCCGCGGATTGGCTTCGATGACATAGACCGTTGTGCCCAGCACCGCGTACTGCACGTTGATCAGCCCACGCACGTCGAGCGCATTGGCGATGGCCGTGGTGTAGGCCTCGATGACCTCCACCACCCAACTGTCCAGCGTCTGGGGAGGAATGGCACACGCGCTGTCGCCGCTGTGGACACCCGCTTCCTCGACGTGCTCCATGACACCGCCGATGAGCACCTCGCCCGTGTGGTCGCGGATCGCGTCGACGTCCACCTCGGTGGCGTCCTCGAGGAATCGGTCGATCAGTACCGGTCGCTCCGCGGAGAGCCCGCCCTCCTTGCCCAACGAACCGAAACCCGCAAGTTCCGCCATCGCACGGGCGAGGTGGTTGCGGTCGTGGACGATCTGCATCGCCCGCCCACCCAGCACGTAGCTGGGGCGCACGAGCACAGGGAAGCCCACCTGGTCGACGATGGTGAGCGCTTGCTCGAGGTCGGTGGCAGTGCCGCCGGGAGGCTGCGGTATGTGCAGGTCGGTGCACAGCGCGCTCCACTTCTCGCGGTCCTCGGCAAGGTCGATGGATGCCGGCGATGTGCCGGCGATGATCTCCACCGGCAACTGACCCGACAGCTTCAGCGGCGTTTGTCCGCCGAGCGACACGATGACCTTCGGCGCCACTCCCCCGGATGCGGCCGTCTCGGCGGCGATCACGTTGAGCACGTCTTCACGGGTGAGCGGCTCGAAGTACAGCCGGTCGCTGGTGTCGTAGTCGGTACTGACGGTCTCGGGGTTGCAGTTGATCATCACCGTTTCGAACCCGGCATCGCGCAGTGCGAACGATGCATGCACACAGCAGTAGTCGAACTCGATGCCCTGCCCGATGCGGTTGGGCCCGCTGCCCAGGATGACGACCCGCGGACGGCTGCTGGGACGGACCTCGTTCTCATCCTCCCAGGTGCTGTAGTGATACGGGGTCTCGGCAGCGAACTCGGCTGCGCAGGTGTCCACCGTCTTGTAGGTGGGGATGACGCCGGCGGCCTCACGGGCAGCTCGCACAGCCAATTCGTCGATACCCCATGCAAAGGCCATCTGGGCGTCACTGAAGCCGAATTGCTTGGCTCGCTTCCACATCCTGGGCGACATGCCATCCACTCCGGCGTCGGTGAACACGACGCGCTCCTCCATGATCTGCTGCATCTGGTCGAGGAACCAATGGTCGATGCGGCACGCGCCGTACACCCGCTCGATGTCGACACCGCGTCGCAGTAGTTCGCCCACCTGGAAGAGGCGATCCGGAGTGGGGATTCCCACGGCGACCAACAGGTCGTCGTCGCTACGCCCCTCCAACTGTGCTTCCGCGGGATCGCAACCAAGGCCGTAACGGCCTTGCTCCAGCGAGCGCAGACCCTTCTGCAGGCTCTCCGTGAACGTGCGACCGATGCTCATGGCTTCACCCACCGACTGCATCTGCGTGCCGAGGACACCTGAGGTGCCAGGGAGCTTCTCGAAGGCCCAGCGCGGGATCTTGGTGACCACGTAGTCGATGGATGGCTCGAAGCTGGCCGGAGTGGAGCGTTCGTCGGTGGAGGTGATGTCGTTGGTGATCTCGTCGAGCGTGTAGCCGACTGCCAGCTTGGCGGCGATCTTGGCGATCGGGAAACCCGTGGCCTTCGACGCCAGCGCGGACGAACGCGACACCCGAGGGTTCATCTCGATGACGACCTGCTCGCCGTTCGCGGGGTTGACCGCGAACTGCACGTTGCTGCCGCCGGTCTCCACGCCGACGCGGCGAATGCAGGCGAACGCCGCATCGCGCATCTGCTGGTACTCGACGTCGCTGAGTGTCTGCGCAGGGGCCACCGTGATGCTGTCACCGGTGTGCACACCCATCGGGTCGACGTTCTCGATACTGCAGATGATCACGCAGTTGTCGGCCCGGTCGCGCATGACCTCCAGCTCGTACTCCTTCCAGCCGGCGATGCTCTTCTCGATCAGGATCTCACTGATCGGACTGGCGTCGAGGCCGTTGGCGGCGAGCTTCTCGAACTCCTCGGGGGTGCTGGCGATGCCGGTGCCGCGGCCACCGAGGATGTATGCAGGGCGGATGATGCACGGCAGACCGATGTCGGCCAACACTGCGCGCGACTCGACCATGTCATGGGCGATACCGCTGGCGGGCACCTTCAGGCCGATCTCGATCATCGCCTCCTTGAACAGGCCCCTGTCCTCGGCGGTGGCGATCGAGAGCGCATTGGCGCCGATCATCTCGGGTGTTCCGGGCACGCCGATGACACCCATCTCGTAGAGCGCCATGGCCGTGTTGAGGCCCGTCTGGCCACCCAATGTCGGCAGCACTGCGTCGGGCTTCTCGCGCTCGATGATCCTCGCGACCACCTCAGGGGTGATCGGCTCGACGTACGTCGCGTGCGCGAAGTCGGGGTCCGTCATGATGGTGGCCGGGTTCGAGTTGACCAGGATGACCCGGTAGCCCTCCTCCTTCAAGACGCGGCACGCCTGAGTGCCCGAATAGTCGAATTCGCAGGCTTGGCCGATGACGATCGGGCCCGAACCGATGATCAGGATGCTGTGGATGTCAGTGCGCTTCGGCATCAGGCTCGCGCTCCCATCAGGCTCGAGAACATCTCGAACAGGTATTGACTGTCATGAGGACCTGGGCCTGCCTCGGGGTGGTACTGCACGCTGAACGCCGGCGCTCCGAGCACCTTCATGCCCTCGTTCGTGAAGTCGTTGAGGTTGAGGTGCGTGACCTCCACCTTGCCGCCCAGGCTGGCTGGTTCGACGCAGAAGTTGTGATTCTGGCTGGTGACCTCCACGTGCCCCGTCGACTCGTGACGCACCGGGTGGTTGCCACCGTGATGCCCATAGGGCAGCTTGAACGTGTCGCCGCCGAGGGCGCGACTGAGCAGTTGGTGACCGAGACAGATTCCGAAGATCGGCACCTGGCCGAGCAACTCGGCGATCGTCGAGGAGGCGTAACCGACCATCGCCGGATCGCCTGGACCGTTCGAAAGGAAGACACCATCGGGCTCGAGTGCCATCACTTCCGCGGCCGTCGTGGACGCAGGGACGACCTCGACGGTGCCCAGACCACTGAGGTGGCGCACGATCGTGCGCTTGATACCGAAGTCGAAGGCGACGATTCGACGCGGGGCGCCATCGAGCGCCGGCACCGTGTACCGCGCAGCGGTGGTCACTTCCGCGACGAGATCGATGCCATCGGTGCCCTTCTCGGCTGCTGCGGCCGCACGCAAGGTTGCCTCGTCGGCGTTACCGAACGCGCCAGGCATGGCGCCGGTGTCGCGCAGGACGCGGGTGAGGCGGCGGGTGTCGATGCCGGCGATGCCACTGACGTCGAACCGGCGCAACATGTTGTCCAGCGAACCCTGCGAGCGATAGTTGCTGTGCCGACGGGCGAGCTCACGAACGATGACACCACGGCAGAACGGCCGTATCGACTCGAAGTCCGCCTCGTTGACCCCGTAGTTGCCGATGTGCGGGTACGTGAACGTGATGATCTGCCCGGCATAGCTCGGGTCGGTGATGACCTCCTGATACCCGGTGAGCACGGTGTTGAACACGACTTCGCCGCCGGCGACACCGCCGACCGGGTCGGCGCCGATGAGCTCACCCTCGAAGACGCTGCCATCGGCCAGGACAAGTGCTGCCTCACGCATGGTGGCCAAGCCGCTGAATCGATCTCGTTTGCATATTCATGCAGTGTAGTGCACGATCATGCAGTGGGTGGGGCTGAAGGACAGCTCGCATCTTTTTGCTCCTGCCGTACGAGCCTCACAGGACCCGTTTCACGGTCGGGACGGCAGCGTAGCATCGGTTCCCTCCGCTATCGTGCCCACGTGCTGGTCCGAGTGCTGTTGGCATCGCAACATCGATTCGTGGCCATCGAACCGGTCCTGGCCGAGCTCGACGAGGCCCGTCGAGCGCTGGCACCCAGTGGCGTCGCGCTCAGCGCCACGCTGTTGGGCCAGCCGGTCGACGACACCATTCCTCTCGCGTTCGCCACGCGCCTCGGCCTTCCACTCGACTGCCTCACACCCAGCAGTCCCGGGCTCGTTGCATCGCTGCTCGAGGGATTCGGCGCTGCTCTCGCCGGGAACGCCGATGTCGTGGTCTCGCTCGATGCCGATGGGCAGCACGACGCGCGCCAGATCCCCGACCTCGTACGAAGTCACCTCGCACATGGCAGCGGCCTGACCATCGGCTCGCGCTGGACCCGTGGCGGCACGTCCCCGGGGACCGGCGTGACGCGCACCGCAATGAGCCGAGTGGGCAACGAGCTGGTCAAGGCGTTCACCGGCGCGCGTGGGGTCAGCGACAGCACCACTTCGTTCCGGGTGTACAGCCCGGAGGTCGTACAGCTGCTCCTGGACCATCAGCTCCCCACCGAGACGTACGGCTTCTTCTGCGCGATGGTCGCCATCATCCAGGCCCACGGATTCGCTGTCGACGAAGTGCCGATCGTGTTCCGCCCGCGCTACTCGGGCGCCGGCCGAATCGAGCAAGACGACCTCCGCGAGTTCGCCGCCAGCTTGTCTGCGGTGCGCCGCCAGGTGCATGCCATCCGCCGCGAGATGCGCAGCAACCAGGCGCTGTGGGCGCAGCGCAATCCGCGGCTTCGGGCGCAGGCCTCGACCGGCGAATCAGTGTTCGGAGCAACCGAGGAACTCACCCAACTCGCCGACGCGACCCACTTCCTCGATTGGATCTGCGAGTCACTTGCACCCCATCTCGGTCAACGGGTGTTGGAGGTCGGGGCCGGCGTAGGAGCCATCGCCACGACCCTCGCTGCCATGGGCCACGACGTCACCGCCATCGAGCCCGCCGACAACGTCTTTCCCGAGCTCCAACGCCGAACGGCGGGCAACCCGCGGGTCGAGGCACGCAAGATCACCTCCGGTGCGCTGCTGGGCACCCACGAGGAGGGCAGCTTCGACTCGGTCGTCTACGTGAGCGTGCTCGAGCACATCCGTGACGACGTCGACGAACTGAAGACCGCCTGGCAGCTCGTCCGCCCAGGCGGCACCGTCGCACTGTTCGTGCCGGCGATGCCGTCGCTCTACGGCAGCCTCGACTTCAAGTCGGGCCACTTCCGCCGCTACGACAAGGCCCTCTTGGAGACTGTGCTCACCGACAGCGGCTTCGAGTTGCTCGACGTGCACTACATGGACGTCGCCGGTGTCGTGCCCTACTTCGTGATGTACCGACTGCTCGACGTGCCGACGCTGGACGCCGGCTCATCGAAGATCTATGACTCGATGATCGTGCCGGTCAGCAGGTTCATCCAGAACCGTGTCGGCCCGCCAGCTGTTGGCAAGAACTTGCTTGCGGTTGCACGTCGACCTCTGGACTGGTGCCCACCCGCTTGAGCACCACCACGTTGTCGTCCTCGAACACAGCAGTGAAGGGGCCACCCGAGCGCACCATGTCGTCGTACAGCGTCTGGTTGTTGGCCCCGATCTGGGTGAGGTCCAGTGCCACGTAATCGATGGTGGTCGGGTCCGGTAGGTGGGCGCAATCGTCGTTGCCCCACACGCTCGCCCAGAACGGGTTGGGCCAGTCGTAGATGTGTTGACGATGCGACAGGTGCGGCAACAGCTGATAGCTGGCGCTGACAGACGCATCGGCAGGTATGTACGTCAGGGCGCGGCGCAGCGACTCGTGTCGTGGGTGTGGTTGGCTCCACACCCCGAATTCCGAATCGTTCAACTGCGACGGGGACCAGGCGACGTTGGTGGTGTAGCTGCACAGCAGCAGCCATATGGGCAGGACGGTCCTGGCCACCCGCAAGCGCCACAGGGTGTAGCCGCCGTGGATCGAGGCGATGATCATCGGGGCGATCATCACCGACGTGTACTGGTAGCGAATCATTCGCGCATACGGGCTGAGACCGATCACGCTTGCCAGCCATTGCGGCGCCGCCATCAACAGCCCGAGCGGATTGGCGAGGAACACCCAGCCCATCGGCCACGACATCTGCTTGTAGAACTGGAGGCGGTCGTGCTGCACCGCGTCGCTCACCACTCGGTCCGGGTGGCGCAGGATGGTGGTGATGATCTCGGGGGTGGTGGTGCCGTAGTTGCCGTAGAAGTACGTGATGTAGAACGGCTCCTTGCCATCGTTGAACGCGGGCAGGATCACCTTGGTGCAGGCCAGGTACCACACCGCCCCGAGCACCATCACGGTGACGCAGCGCCGCGCCACCTGTCGGTAGCCCACTTCGTTGCGCATGTAGACCGGCAGGACCAACCCCATCATGATCACTGCCAGCGCCGCGTCTTCACGCGTACTCAACGCCAGCAGCACCATCGCGAAGAACCACCCCCAACGCTGCTTGGTTGCGAACCACCAAGCGAACAACAGCGGCGTGATGACCAGCGCCTCGGGGTGGAACATGGCCCAGCTGATCCACTGCACCGGCGCGTACATGAGGTACACGACCGCGAACACCAACCCCATCCACGGCGTCTTGAACTTGTCACGAGCGATCAGATAGGTGGGGACAGCACCGAGCGCGAGCGCGCACGCTTGCACCACATACAAGAACGCGGGCCCGGCGCCGAACCAGTAGAACGGCACGAAGAACAGCAGGATCGGATTGAAGTGGTGACCCCACACGTTCATGCCGCGTACCGACATGAAGGCATGGCCGCGAGATGTCAGCCAGATGGCCTGGTCATAGATGCCCATGTCGTACGACCAGGTGCCGAAGTTGCGCTGGTTCTGTACGCCGAGCGACCCGAAGTTGTAGGCAAAGATGAAGACGCCGAGCAGCACCAACCACGCAGCGGGATGCATGGTTCCCACCTGACGCAGGAAACGCTCGCGCCATTCGGACACCCGCTCACTCGCTCGCTCCGCCAATGTCATGACGATGCACGCACCATCAGGGCCGCAGCACCGGGACCACGGCGGACAACACACCGTTGACGAAACGGCCCGAGTCGTCGGTACTGAACCGCTTGGCCAGCTCGACCGCTTCGTCGAGCACGACCGCAACCGGCACGTCGGGACGCGACATCAACTCGAAGGAAGCGATGCGCAGCACGTTGCGGTCGAGTGTGGGCATGCGCGGCAACGTCCAGCCCTTGGAATGAGCGGCGATGACCTCGTCGAGTTGCTCGCGATGGGATTCGACGCCCTCCACCAGCAAAGTGGTGAGCTCGTCGGCCGGCGAGATCTGGGCCGCGAGCACTGCGCTGGGTGCGATGCCTTTCGACTCGGCCTCGTAGAGCAGGATGAGTGCCCGCTCGCGGGCGTCCGTGCGGATGTCGTCGGGGCCACTGGGGCCGTTGGACCGTGGGGCGCGGTTGCGCTGGCGGGCCATGCGCTCAGACTCGGGTCATGTACTCGCCGGAGCGGGTGTCGACCTTCACCCGGTCGCCCGGGTTGATGAACAGCGGGACTTGGATGATCTTGCCCGTCTCCAGTGTGGCCGGCTTGCGGGCTCCACTGACCCGGTCGCCCTGCATGCCGGGCTCGGTGTCGGCGATGATGAGCTCGACGGACGGCGCGATCTCGACCGTGATGATCTCGCCGTTGTAGAAGGCAATCTGCGCCACGGAGTTCTCGACCATGTAGTCGGCCGCATCGCCCAGCGCCGTCGGCGCCACGTTCTCCTGGTCGTAGGTCTCCTGGTCCATGAACACGTACATGTCGCCATCCCGGTACAGGAACTGCATGTCCTTCTTGTCGAGCAATGCCTGTTCGACGCGCACACCGGCATTGAACGTCCTGTCGGTGACAGCGCCGTTGCGCAGGTTGCGCAGCTTCGAACGAACGAAGGCGCTGCCCTTGCCCGGCTTGACGTGCTGGAATTCGACAACCTGGTACAGGACCTTGTCGATTTCCAGCGTGATGCCGTTCTTCAGGTCGTTGGTGGAGATGGCGGGCACGGTGATTCCTTCGGAGCTGAAGTGAGGACGCGGCATCCTTCGCTGGTGACGACCACCAGGTCTTCTACTCGAATGCCGCCGAAACCTTCACGATAGACGCCCGGCTCGACGGTCACTACGTCGCCGACCTGCAATATGGCTTGACCTGCCCGATTGACGAAGGGGTCCTCGTGGATCAGCAGACCTACTCCGTGGCCGGTTCCGTGCGTGAACCAGTCGCCATAACCGGCACCGGTGATGATGTCGCGACAGACAGCGTCGAGCTCCTTGGTGGTCAACCCAGGGGCGACAGCGGCCACTCCAGCCATCTGCGCGACGAGGACCAGTTCGTACAGTTCCTGCTGCAGAGCCGTTGGGGTGCCCATCACGAAACTGCGGGTCATGTCGCTGTGGTAGCCGTCGACCAGTGCGCCCACGTCGATGATGACGGTGTGACCCTGCTCGATGAGCGTGTCGGTGGGTCGGTGGTGCGGAAGGGCTGCGTTGATCGGTCCGGTCGCGACGATCGTGTCATAGCTGGGCCCCGAGGCACCGAGCTCACGCATGCGGATTTCGAGGTGGTTGCGCACCTGAGCCTCGGTGAGGCCGCCGCTGAGCATCGGCGCGACCTCGGCGAGCGCCGCATCGGCGATGCGGCAGGCGGTGGCCATCGCAGCGATCTCCGCGTCATCCTTCGTGCGCCGTTCACCTTCGACGAGGCCCGATGTCGGCATCAACACCGTCGCGAACGCCTCGGACCAGCTCGCGTGCTGCTGATAGCTGACGTGGGTTGCCTCGAAACCGGTGGTTCGGAACTGCTTCGTGGCGGTAGCCAGGTGTGCTTGGGTCGCGGCGCCGGTCGTGCCGACAAGAACCTCGCCGGCGATTCCGGCAGCAGCCATCTCGTTGGCTGCCTGCTCGCCGTAACGGCCGTCGGTGACGAGCGTCAACTGATCGGGGCCGAGCACCACCCAACCGTTCGAGCCGGTGAACCCGGTCAGCCAGCGGATGTTGGTGAGGTCGCTGATCAGAAGTGCTTCGGCGTCCACGCCGGCGAGGCGATCGCGCACACGATCGACGCGGTTCATGCCAACCTGGCGGCGACGGCGTGCACTGCCAGTTCGTACCCCTGAATACCGAGACCCATGATCGAGCCCGTTGCCACCGGGGCCACCACGCTGATGTGCCGCCATGGCTCGCGAGCGTTGGGGTTGGAGATGTGCACCTCGACGATGGGGCCGGCGAACGCGGCGAGCGCGTCGTGAATGGACCAGGCGTAATGGGTGAACGCTCCGGGGTTGATGATGATGGCTGCGGCGCGGTTTCGTGCCGAGTGGATGGCGTCTACCAACACCCCCTCGTGGTTGGTCTGTAGCGCCTCGACCGTGTGGCCATGAGCCTGCGCCGCTGCGGTCACGACCGCGACGTAGTCGTCGAGGGTGGCGCTGCCGTAGATGTGCGGCTCGCGCTGGCCGAGCAGGTTCAGGTTGGGTCCGTGAAGGAGGGCGATGATGGCCACAGCCCCTATCGTGCCACGCCTGCCTGCCATGTGGCTCGATCAATGCAGTACACCACGTGCCGCTGGCCGTGCCATCCGGGTGTCAACGGGTGATCGAACTCCCTCGCCGGGTCGAGGCGGAGACCGATCTTTTGCATCACACGCTGCGACTTGAGGTTCTTGGTCGTGGTGAAGCTGACGATCTCATCGTTGGGCAGCGCCACCTGCTCGAAGCCGAATCTGAGAGCGGCCCGCGCCGCTTCTGGCGCCAAGCCAAGGCCCCAGTGCTGTTTGGCCAGCCGCCAGCCGACCTCGACACACGGCGTCAGCCCCTCGATCTCGAAGCGGGGGGCTGCGAGGCCGACGAAGCCGATGAGCTGATTCGTGTCGGTGCGCTCGACAGCCCACAGCCCGAAACCGGTCAGCTCCCATGCTGCGGCCATGCGATCCACCATCTCGTCGCTCTGCAGCGGAGTCAGTACGGACGGAAAGTGCTCCATCACGTCGGGATCAGAGTTCAGCAGGCCGTAGGGAACCTTGTCGGACTCTCGCCACTCCCGGAGCAGCAACCGCTCCGTCCGAATTTGCGGTGTCATCGCACCAGCATGCCCGATACCTTGCCGCACACGGTTTCCCCACCGACTGTTCGATGGAGAATCATGCGTGACGTGCGTCAGATGATCGCAGACGCCCAGGGTGACAACCCGAGGCTTGCGCTGGTCGCGGCCAAGGGATTGAGGGCCGAAACAGATTGGTTGCTGGTTCGTGCAGTGCGCCTTGCGCGGGCACAGGGGTACGACTGGGGGAAGATCAGCCGGTTGCTCGGCGTCAGCCGCCAGGCCGCCCGACAACGCTTCGATCGCCTGGCGCCAACGGTTGGCCCAACAATGCCGCACACTCGCGGCCGCACGCCATGGGAGCAACATGCCGTCGAGCTCGCTGAGGCGACAGCAGACCTTCGGCGGCGACGGGAGTTCGAGGCTGGTGACGCAGTGTTCTGGTGAGGTGGTCTCATCCGCTGCCGGGTTTCGATTCTCGACGGTGCTACCCGCAGTACTTCGATTTCGCTCAGCGACAACGTTCCCTGCACCTCGCGCAAGACATCTTGTCGCTGGGCAGAACTGAGATGATGAGCTCCATGGGTTGCTCACCGCCTACGACCACTGACCCCTTGGAGCCAATCATCCGAGTGGTGCTTCCTGCGCAACGACGAGCCGGTCCGCTCGCTCAGCACATTGCAGCGAGCGCGGCGAGGGCCGCTGCGCCAGACACGTCGGTGACGACTTCGACACCGTTGGCGCCGTCGAGGACGAAGGTGAGTTCACCATCGAGCACCTTCTTGTCGCGAGACATCAGCTCCACCATGCGCTGCGGTGACAGCCCGTCGGGTAGCGCGGTGTCCAGTTCGTACGCGCCACCTACGACGTCGTAGTGCTGCTGCACTCGCTCGGCAGAGATTCGGCCCAGGTGGTGAGCGAGGTGAGCTGCATAGATCAAGCCGATGCCGACTGCCTCGCCGTGGGCGATGGCGTACCCGGTTTCGATCTCCAATGCGTGCGCCAACGTGTGGCCGTAATTGAGCAGAGCCCTGCGACCTCCTTCGCGCTCATCGCTTGCGACCACGTCAGCCTTGATCTCCACACAGCGAGCAATACGTTCCGCTTCGCCCATCGACAGCAGGTCATCGCCGGTCAGGAAGTGGTACTTCGCCATTTCGCCGCGGCCGCAGCGCAACTCGCGGGGCGGCAGCGTGGAGAGCGCATCAAGGTCGCAGATGACGCCACTCGGCTGCCAGTAGGCGCCGACGAGGTTTTTGCCCTCGGTCAGATTGACGCCGGTCTTGCCGCCGATGGCCGCATCGATCATGCCCAGCAGCGTGGTGCTCACATGCACCACCGGTACACCGCGATGCCACGATGCCGCTGCGAAGCCCGCCACATCGGTGACCATTCCTCCACCAGCGCCGACGACCACGTCGTGACGAGTCAACCCCATCCGGGCGAAACCCTTGCACAGCGACTCGATGGTGGACAGCGACTTGTACTGCTCTCCCTCACCGATCTCGAACCTCTCGAACGGCAGCCCTGGATCGATCTCCAGCGGCACGCCAGCCTGGGTCACCACTGCCACCCGCTGAGCGGTGCGTGGCAGCAGTGCCGCCAGTTCACTGCGTGCCCCATTGCCTACCAGCACGTCGTAGCTGCGGTCGCCGAGGGGAACGCGAACCGTGATCATCGCAGGACCGCCTCGACCACGTCGCTGACCGATCGGTTGTCGACGAGCACGATCGCATCCGCCACTTCTCGGTAGAAGGACTCGCGCTCATTGAACATGCGCTGCAAGGTACCGGCTGCGTCACCGTCCAGCAGGGGACGGTGACCGCCGCCCTTCACGCGGTCGATCAGGGTTGCCGGGTCGGCGCAGAGCCAGACCACTTTCGCCCCGGATGACTTCAGTGCAACGCGGTTGGTCTCACTGAGCACCACTCCCCCAGCGGCGGCGATCACCAGCCGTTCTGGTGATGCCAAGGCCTCGAGCAGGACGTCGGTCTCCAACGCACGAAAGGCCGCCTCACCGTCGTCGGCAAAGATCTCGCGGACTGTGCGGCCCTGACGGCTCTCGATGATGGCATCGCTGTCGAACACTCGGCGGCCGAGCCGATCGGCGACCACTCGTGCAACGGTCGTCTTACCAACACCCATCAAGCCGACGAACACCAGGTGCTCGTCAACCCTGATCACGGCTGAACGTTCACGGCAGGGTGGCCTTGAACGACTGCGCGTTACGGACGAACTCACTGATGCTGTCGCCACCAAATTTGCGACCAGCCTCGGTGGCCAGTACCAGCGCGACCATCGTCTCGGCAACGACTGCGCACGCCGGCACCGCGGTGACATCGGTGCGTTCCTTGAAGCTGACCGTCGCCTCTTTGGTCACGACGTCGACCGTCTTCAGGGTTGGTCGGTTCAACGTGGCCAGCGGCTTCATTGCTGCCCGAACGACCAGCAGTTCACCGGTGGTGATGCCACCCTCGGTACCACCGGCCAGCGAGCTCTCGCGGCGGTAATTGCCCGCCCCGCCATTGAGCGAGGGGTCCCACACGATCGCGTCGTGAGCGTTGCTGCCTCGACGGCCAGCCACCTCGAACCCATCGCCGATCTCGACGCCCTTCACGGCCTGAATGCTCATCACTGCTTGCGCCAGCGCGGCGTCGATCTTGCGGTCCCAGTGGACGTGACTGCCGAGGCCGACCGGCACCCCGTAACCAAGAACCTCGACGACGCCGCCGAGGGAATCGCCGTCCTTCGCAGCCGCCTTCACTTCCTCGATCATCGCCTGCGATGCCACAGGGTCGAAGCAGCGGACCTCATCGGCATCGACTGCATCGAGGTCGGCAGGCATCGGGCGCAAGCCGGCAGCCGCCCGTGCGGTACCCATCTGAATGACGTGCGAGATGATCGACACACCCAGCTCGGCCAGCAACTTCTTGGCCACTGCACCGGCCGCAACTCGCGCCGCGGTCTCGCGCGCCGAGGCACGTTCCAGCACGTCGCGCGCATCTGTGAAGCCGTACTTCTGCATACCGACGAGGTCGGCATGGCCCGGGCGAACAGAGGTGAGGGGATCTCTAGTGACGCCGGGCGCCGGCGACATCTCCTCGTGCCACTTGTCGCTACGGAACCACTCGCTGTTCTTGATCTCGATGGCCAGCGGCGAACCGAGAGTGCGACCGTGACGAACGCCGCCAACGAGCGTCAACTCATCCATCTCGAACCGCTGGCGCGGCCCGCGGCCGTAACCCAGGCGACGGCGGGCAAGCTCGGGCTGAATATCCTCCACCGTCAGCGACAACCCAGCCGGAAGCCCCTCGATGATGACGACGAGCGCCTGCCCGTGAGACTCGCCGGCGGTCAGGTAACGAAGCATCCTTGGCAGGCTACTGCCGGGTCACGAGCGCCGTGCGGGCCAAGCGATGGCGCGAGCCATCACGACGTGAAGTAGCCCGCCACGTCGGTGAGCAGATGGGTGCCGTCGGATACGAACAGGCACACCTTGCCTCCCGCTCCAACCTTGGCGACCACCCCGTTGGGCACCGTCGACCCGGCGACGTAGTTGAGGCTCGACGCATTTGGTCGATCCGTTCCACAGGGCCAGACGGTCACAAACCCAGCACCTTGGGCCTGGGTCACCGTCACGTTGAGCACTACAGCAGTCGCCCCAACTGGAACGCCGGCTCGCTGGGTGACCTGGACCTCGGTGACCGAACCCAGAGCAGCAACCCCAGCACCCTGACCCACGCCGTCGATGGTGGTTCCGCCAGGCCGCGTGTCCAGGAGCCGACTCTGCACGATGGCCTCAAAGGCGGTTGTTGGCCGGAAGTAGCCACCGACATCGACGAGGAGATGGGTGGCGTTGGAGACGTAGAGACACACTTTGCCTCCCGCTCCGATCTTGGCGATCACGTTGTTCGGCACGGTGGATCCGGTCACGTAGTTGAGGTTGGAGGAGTTCGGACGAGCGGTACCGCACGGGAACACAGTGACAAAGCCTTCGGACTGGGCCTCGGTCACCGTCACGTTGAGCACGACTGCGGCTGCGCTGGCAGGCACGCCGGCGCGGCCGGTGATCTGGACTTCGGTGACCGATCCGTCAGCGGGCAGGCCGGCACGTTGGCCCTGATTGTCGAACGTGGAGCCAGCAGGTCGTGTGTCGAGTACGCGGGCCGGCAACAGCGGCACGTACGGAGCGGTGGTGGAGAAGTAGCCCGCAACATCCACGAGGAGCTGCGTTGCGCCCGAGACGTAGAGACACACCTTGCCGTTCGTGCCGATCTTCGCGATTACTCCGTTGGGCACCGTCGATCCAGCAACGTAGTTGAGGCTCGATGCGTTCGGGCGATCGCTGCCACATGGCCAGACCGTTACGAACCCTCCGGCCTGGGCGTCAGTGACGGTGACGTTCAGAACGGCTGCAGCTGCGTCAGCCGGCACTCCCGCCCGGCCGGTGACCTGCACTTCGATGGTTGCGTCCGCTGCTTGGAGTCCGGCCCGTTGGCCGAAACCGTCGTACGTGGTGCCTGCCGGACGGGTGTCGAGCAAGCGAGCGGGAACCAGCGCAGTGACTGCCGGACCGGCATCCGACACAATCCGCACGATTGACGGGTTGGTGACGTCAGATCGGAACGCATTCGTGACCGTCGCGAAGTCGCCGGTGTGCGGCGACGAGATGACGTCGAACGTCGTGCTTGCGGGCGGCGTGTAACCCCCGAGAAGAACGGGGTTGGCGGTTCCGGCCAGCGTGACGTTTCCGGCACTACTTGCGACCATTCGTCCGAAGACCGTGGCACTGGCGACATCGAATTGGGTGGTGCCTCCCGACATCTGTGTGAAGGCACCGGTGAAGTCGAGGACAGCGTTCGCGTCGAGCACAAATGTGCCGCTGTTCACCACATCGACCCGAATCGATCGGCTGCCTGCGGACAGCAAGATCCCGGCGACGCGTAACGTGCCGGTGTTGGTCAGGGTGGCCGTGGCCGCAGACGGCTGAAGGATCGTGTTGGCGTTGTT
>DAORTY010000003.1:16820-20294 GCA_035432905.1 Ilumatobacteraceae bacterium
ACAGGAACTCGAGTGTTGCGTTGTTGACCACGTTGACACGAATCGATCGACGTCCGGATGACACGGCGATTCCGGTCACCCGTAGCGTGCCGGTGTTGGTCAGGGTGGCCGTGGCGGCAGACGGCTGAAGGATCGTGTTGGCGTTGTTGTAATTCATGTCGACGACCAGCGTCCCGGCGTTGGCGAACGCCGTCGGAATGCCCACAACACCGTTACCCGACGTGTTGTCGATGCGCACAGTCTGCCCGGCGGCAATTCCACCGGTCAGCGTGCTGGCGCCGAGCACGGTGAACTTCCCCGCGCCGCCACCAACCCCGTTCCACTTCGCACCATCGATCACCGGATCGTTCCCGGTCACCGCGCCACCGGCCTGCGTGAAGGTCCCCGCCGAGCTGAAGGTGCGAACAGTGAAGACACCCGCATTGGCGAGCGTTCCCGCCTGGTTCACGAACGTGGCACCATCGCGAACGATCACCGACGCATTCACCGCAACGGTCGTGGTCGCGTTATTGGTGACCGTCACCCCGCTCTCAATCAACGTTTCGGGAGCCTCGAAATCGAGCGTTGCATTGTTGACCACATTCGAACGCAGATACGGCTTCCCGGCGCTGGGGATTCCCGTCACCCTCATGATCCCGTTGTTGGTCACTGTCGACCCGGCGAGCGAACTGTTCGCATTGTTGTGCGAGAGGTCCAGCGTCAGGCGACCGTTTACGCCGACGCTGCTCGGATTCGAGAGGGTCAGTGATCCGAAGGTATTTCCCACGATCAGCGTCTGAGTGCCGCTCGCACCGCCGACCGTTACCGAACCTGCCACGCCGGCGGAGTCGAGACTGACGGTGTAGGTGCCGGTCGCGACGTCACCGATGCAGACATCCTGGCCCGCAGTGGGCACGCTCACCGTCCAGTTCGTGAGCGTGCTCCACAGCCCGTCGCCGCCCAGTCCCGTCCATGAGTTCGTGCACCCAGCGGCAATGACGCGCGGCCCAGCCCACGTCACTCCGACAACAGCCAGCAGCGACGCCACGACGATCGAGGTGAGGGCGCATCGCCTCGCTCCTCCACGGCCAATCCCGCGTCGCGCATGCAGCTGCGGGCCGTCGGCGTGAGTGCTTCGAGAAGAGATACGGGCCGGGCTCATTGGTCCTCCACGAGTGTCGCGTCCACTCTCGGGACGGGCACTCTGAGTGTCTGGCATCGCCGTCCGATGAACGTCCGACGGACGAACGTCCGACGGACGACGAACTCATCGCCGCTTGTAGCGGCGAGCGGCGGTCGCTAGCGGCGAGCTGCCAGTTCTTGCTCCGCGGCCGCGGCCATCACGGCAATGTCGGGCTGGAGCCCATGCCACAACTGCTGCTGCAACGCCGCCTGGTGCACCAACATCCCAAGGCCCTCCACCGTCGCCGCACCCGCCGAGCGAGCAGCTCGAAGCAACGCCGTCTCACGGGGGTGATAGACGATGTCGGCCACCACCTGGCCGGCGTGCAGCAGCGACGAGTCGATCGGCATCTCGTTGCCGCCCATGCCGACCGAGGTTGCGTTGATCACCAGGTGCGCGTCGCTCACATCGACCATGCTGCCGACCACACCCGCTGCGCCGGCCAGCAGTGCTGCTTCCTCGGCGGCTGCGGCAGTGCGGTTCACGACGGCCACTCGCGCCGCACCTGAACGTCCGAGCGCGTCGATGATGGAACGCGCCGCGGCGCCGGCCCCCAACACACAGATCGACCGATCGACGACAGATACGCCTGCGGCGGCGAGGGACGCAACGAAGCCGGCACCATCAGTGCTGTAGCCCATCAACGAGCCGTCGATCTGGGGCACGACCGTGTTGACGCTGCGCAACGCCGCGGCGGCAGGATCCAGCAGGTCGACGGCGCTGGCCACCGCTTCCTTGTGGGGCATGGTCACGGACAGCCCACCGAGATGCAGCGTGCGCATTGCGTCGAGAGCCGATTGCGCCTCTCCTTGAAACACGTCGAACGCCGTATACACCCAGTCGACGCCGAGCTGCGCGAACGCCGCGTTGTGGAGCGCCGGCGAGAGGCTGTGTCGAACCGGGCTGCCGATGACCGCCGCCACACGGGTGGCCCCGGTGATCACAGCAGACCCTTCTGGCGGGCGATGACGATGTTGGCTTCTTGCTGCTCCAACGTCGCAGAGAACACATGTCGCCCGTCCTCGTCGGCCAGCACGTAGTACAGGTACAGGCATGGTTCGCCCTTGGCAAGGCCCGCGCAGATCGGGTCACCCTGCGATGGGTTTGCCACCGGGCTGAGTGCTGCCTCGATGCTGGCGCGACCGGGGTTGGCGATGGGCGTTGGGGGCAGGCCCGCGTACATGTAGGTGTTGTACGGCGTGTCGAGCGCCTTGAGCTCGCTGAACGACAGCGATGGATCCTGGTCGTAGTACAGCGCGGCGTCGATGCCCAGCGGCATCTGGAGGTAGAGCCGGTTGTAGATGACGCGGGCGATCTTTGCCCGGTCGTCGGGCACTCGCGCTTCGCGTTCGATCAGGCTCGCCACGATCAGGACCTGGTACGGGCTCATTCCGACCAGCGCTGAACGCTCCACGATGTTCTCCTGGCGTCCGACACGTTCCATCAGCTTGACCATACGTTCGACCAATTGGGCGGCACTCTGACCGTTGGACACCTGATAGGTGTCGGGAAACAACAGTCCTTCCAGGCTGTTCGTGCCGTCAGGTGACCACACGGACCGAATGTCACCGTCGGTCGCGGCGACGTTGAAGTCGGTCGCCGAGAGACGCGGCACCTTGTCCTCCAGCCGCCGCCCCATCTTCTCCACGGTGAATCCCTCCGGGAAGATGACCTTGGTGAACGTCTCGGAGGGCGGCGTGCGCAGAACTCGCATGATGTTGCCCATGTGGTCGTCGGGCCGGATTCTGAAATAGCCAGGGATCAGTTCCAACCCATCATGGTGCTCGACGTACCAGCGGAACACCGCTGCGCTCTCCACCAGACCCTCGTCGTGCAGACGTTCACTGACGGTCTCCAGCGTGTCGTCGGCGCTGACGGTGAAGGTGATCGGTGCACCTGGGTCGCCTTTCGGGTTGACCTGCTGGCTGTACCACAGCCCGGCAACACCGACCGCAACGATGCCGGCGAGACCGACATAACACAGCAGCCACATGACCCACTTGAACGGCCGACGCTGCCGCCGTGGGCGTTCCACGACGAGCGCGTCGGTCACATCGGCATCGTCCCATGGGTCACGGTGCCACGACCGATCGTCGACGTATGTCATCGCTCAACACCGGTCACTTCTGTGCCGCTCGAGAATCCAGCCACGTCTGCAGGATGACGGCCGCGGCGACCTTGTCGACGAGCTTGCGACGGGCCTGTGCGCTGATGCCTGCCTCGATCAGCGCTCGGTCAGCGGTGACGGTGGTTCGACGCTCGTCGAAGGTGATGACTGGCACGCCCACCACCGTAGCCAAGGCCCGCGCCTC
>DAORTY010000003.1:20394-82552 GCA_035432905.1 Ilumatobacteraceae bacterium
TGGCGAACGGCAATTGCCAGATCGCGCAGGTCGGTCGGCGACAAGCCGTCGACGCGGGAGACGACACGGCCCTCGGTGGCGCAGGCGGCGATGTCGGCAGCCTGCCCGATGGCCAACTTGCCGCGAAGCGCCTTCACCTCGTCGTGCAGGTTCTTGATCTCATCGAGGCGACGTTGCACACCGGCCACCAGTTCGTCGCCGGGACCGCCGACCAGCCGGGCTGCCTCGGCCACGATCGCGCTGTCGCGCTGCAGCAGCTTCAGCGTGTTCTCTCCGGTGGTGGCCTCGATGCGGCGCAGGTTGCTACCAATGCTGCTCTCGTTGATGACCTTGATGGTGCCGATGTCACCAGCGGCGCGGACGTGCGTGCCGCCACACAGTTCGATCGAACTACCCACTTCCAGCACGCGCACGACATCGCCGTACTTGTCACCGAAGAACGCGATCGCCCCGAGTGCAGTGGCCTCATCCTTGGTGGTCTCGAAGACGCGCGCCGGGGCGTTGGCGAGCGTCTCGCGGTTGGCAATCTCTTCGATCTGGCGAACCTCATCGGCCGTCACCGCCTCGTAGTGACTGAAGTCGAAGCGCAGCCGCTCGGGCCCGACCAGCGAACCAGCCTGTTTGACGTGCTCGCCCAGTACCTTGCGCAGCGCATGATGAAGGATGTGCGTGCCGGTGTGGTTCCGTCGAATCGCATTGCGACGATCGATGTCGATGGCAGCAACGGCGCTGTCGCCGACGAGGATCTCGCCACTCTCGACACGGACCACGTGACGACGCAGCCCGGGCAACGCGTAGGTGGTGTCGAGCACGCGGGCGATACCGCCGTGTGTGCGAATGGTGCCCGTATCGCCGACCTGACCGCCGGCTTCGGCGTAGAACGGCGTGCGGTCGAGGAAGATTTCGACGGTTTCGGTGCCGTCGGCGAACGGGTCGCCGGGCAGCACCGCAACGACCGTCGACTGCGAGGTCTCGTCGGTGTAGCCGACGAACTCGGTGACGCCGTGCTGCTCCACGACCTCGCGGTACCCGTCGAGACGATCGTCGTCGGTGGCCGTGCCCTTGCGACCGGCTTTGGCCCGCTCGCGTTGGGTCTTCATCTCCACCTCGAAGCCGGCATTGTCGACGGCCACACCGCGCTCGCCGGCAATCTCCTGCGTGAGTTCCAGCGGGAAGCCGTATGTGTCGTGCAACAAGAACGCCGTGCTGCCCGGCAACGACTCGGCGTGGGCGGTGAGTTCGTCCTCGAGGATGACCAAACCAGTCTTCAATGTCTGGCGGAAACGCTCCTCCTCACGAGTGAGTACATTGGTGATGAAGTCGCGGTTGGCCGCCACGTCGGGGTAGGCGTTACCCATCACGTCGACGGCGGTGTTGACCAGCGTCGGCATGACCAGCTTCTCGGTGCCGAGCAGGTACGCGTAGCGGACAGCGCGACGAATGATGCGCCGCAGGACGTACCCGCGATTCTCGTTACTGGGGAACACACCGTCGCTGACCAGCATCGCGGCGGAACGGGCATGCTCGGCCAGGACCCGCATGGCGAAACTGTCGCGGTCCTCGTAGTCGCCGGCTCGGTAGCTGCGGCCGGTGAGGCTGCATGCCTGGTCGATGAGTGGTTGCATCAGCGTGGTTTCCCACACCGCATCCACGCCCTGCAGCAAGCACAGCATGCGCTCGAGGCCCAGGCCGGTATCGATGGACGGCTTGGGCAGCAGCGTGCGGCTGCCATCTGGAGCCTGGTTGTACTGCATGAACACCAGGTTCCAGAACTCCATGAAACGGTCGCCCTGGGTGTCGACCAACGGGCCACCTTCGGGACCGAACGAAGGGCCGCGGTCGATGTGGATCTCACTGCACGGACCGCAGGGGCCGGTGTCGCCCATCTGCCAGAAGTTGTCCTTGTCGCCGAGCCGCTGAATGCGGTTCATGGGTACGCCGACCTGCTCGTGCCAGATTGCTTCCGCTTCGTCGTCGCTCTCGTGAACGGTGATCCACAGGCGGTCACCATCCAAGCCGAACGTCTCGGTGGTCAGCTCCCAGCTCCACGGAATGATCTCGTTCTTGAAGTAGTCACCAAAGCTGAAATTGCCGAGCATCTCGAAGAACACGAGGTGGCGCTTGGTGCGGCCGACATCGTCGAGGTCGTTGTGCTTACCGCCGGCGCGGGCGCATTTCTGCGAGCTGGCGGCACGGCTGTACGGCGGCACCTCGTCGCCCACGAAGTACGGCTTGAACGGCACCATGCCCGCCACCGTGAACAAGACGGTCGGATCGTGCGGAATCAGGCTGGCCGAAGGAACGACTGCGTGACCCTTTCCGGCGAAGTAGTCGAGGAAAGCGGTGCGGAGCTGATCAGCGGTTTGCGGTGGCGTACCCATGGTTCGCAAAGCCTACCGAGCACGCTGTTTGCGGCACTGTGAATTGCTAGCGTCGGCGCCGATGCCGCTTGACACTCATGAATGGATCAGTTTCGAAGACGACCACACGCGCCGTACGTGGGTGTTCGATGCCACGTTTCTGCGCAGTCGATGGACCTGCATCTTCGGCAACGGTTGCCAAGGTGTGCTCGATCAGGATGCCACAGAGCTGTCGCAGGGGTGCTGCAGCTACGGCGCACACTTCATCGACGACGCTGACGTACAAACGGTTGTCGAGTCGTCCGCCCGGTTGAGCAAACACCACTGGCAGTTCAAGAAGAAGGGCAAGTCCGGCGGCATCTTCGATGTCGTGGATGGTGTCACCACTACCCGGCTCGTCGACGATGCATGCATCTTCCTCAACCGGCCCGGCTTCGAAGGCGGCGCAGGGTGCGCGTTTCACATTGCTGCGTTGGAAGTCGGTGAACGCCCGATGGACTGGAAGCCCGACGTGTGCTGGCAGCTCCCGCTGCGACTGGAGGAAACCACCGACGACCACGGCTATGTGACCTCGACGCTGCGCGAATGGAAGCGGCGCGACTGGGGCCCCGGCGGCGCCGAATTCCACTGGTGGTGCACCGAGACCGACGAAGCGTTCGTCGGCGGCGTTCCCACCTATCAGTACCTGCGCGACGAGATCATCGAGATGGTCGGCGTCGAAGCGCACGCACAGATGGTGGAGCTGTTGGAACGCCCGCAGTGGACTCCCCTTCCCCACCCAGCCACGCGCCACTGAGACCCTGCCCGAAACACTTCTGCGGCACACCACAGAAGTACGTACCTCTGTGGTGTGCCCTAGAACTGATCAGGGCGGATGGCGATTGTTCTGTGGCACACCACAGAAGTACGTACGTTTGTGGTGTGCCGTAGACCAGGGCCGGGAAGGTCTGGGGGGACGGCAATCGATCGGGCGGAGGGACTTCCCTCGCCGGGCAACGGGCCATTTGCCCGGATGCCGCGAGTCGGCGGTTGAATGCGTCGTATGGCACGAGACCCTTTCTCATCGACCATCGAGGCATCAACCCTCCGCTTTTGCTCGTCCGATTCGAACAGCTCAGCGAGCAGCTCGCCGGACTCGGCCCGACAGCACGTTGCGCTCAACCCACCGCCGCTGCCCTCATCGGTCTCGACGGCTTCAGCCTGAAGCGTCCGCATCACTACCTCATAGAGCGCGGCACGAATCGGCAGCGAGTCGGGAGCTTCGTCCACCGCACGCTGTACCTGCCCCCGATCGATTGCGAGACGGTGCACGGCCTGCCCGTGACCTCGCCCACGCGGACATTGATCGATCTGGCAACCACCTGTTCGCCCAAAGTGCTGACCGCGGCGCTCGATGGTGCCCTGCGCGACCGTCTGACCACGGAGGAATTTCTGCACCGAAGGATCGTCGAACTACGCAGCCGCGGCCGTTACGGCATCCCCAAATTGCTGGCAGTGATCGAAGGAGTCGAAGCGGCTCGTGGCGGACATTCGTGGCTCGAGCGGCGATATCTCGAAGTGATTGCCGCTGCCGGGCTTCAACGACCCGAGACACAGGCCATCGTTGCGAAACGCGACGACAGACTCATCCGAGTGGACTGCAGGTTCCCTGGCACGCGACTCATCGTCGAGTTGCTGGGCTACCGGTACCACCGCACCGAGCTACAGATGCGCCACGACGCCGAACGCATCAATCGCCTGCAGTTCGACGGGTTCATGGTGGTGCAGTTCACGTACAGCCAGATGGTGCAGCGGCCGGAGAAGGTCGTCGCTGACTCATTGGAGGCCTTGGCGTTGTGTAGCTGAGGCTGTTCTGTGGCACACCACAGTCGCACGTGCGTGTGTGGTGTGCCCAAGAAACCGGGGCAGCGAGACGGACCAATCGACCTCAGGCCCGCCGTCAGCTGGTCAGCTGGTCAGCTGGTCTTTTTGTTGGACTTGCGACGCTCTTCGAGGCCGAGGTGGCGCTTGCGAATACGGATGTACTTCGGTGTGACTTCCACCAGTTCGTCGGCGGCAATCCATTCGATCGCTGTCTCGAGGGTGTGGATCTTCGGCGCCGGCAGCTTCACCGCATCGTCGTGGCTGTGCGTACGGATGTTGTTCTTCTCCTTGGCACGCACCGCGTTGATGACCATTTCGTCTTCTCGAGCGCATTCGCCCACGACCATGCCTTCGTACACGGCCTCGCCGGGGTGCACGAAGAAACCACCGCTGAGCTGCAACTTGTCCAGCGCGTAACCGGTGGTGACGCCCATACGGTCCGACACCATGGCGCCGCCACGGCTGTCGGGCATGTCGCCGGCCCACGGCATCCAGCCCAGGTGGTGCTGGTGCAGCAGTGCGGTGCCGCGAGTTGCGGTCATCAGCAGCGAACGGAAGCCAATCAGGCCACGGCTGGGGCACTCGAAGGTGACGATGGTGCGGCCGGCGTCGCCGGTGCGCAGGTCGGTGATACGACCCTTGCGGGGCGCCAGCTCCTGCGTGATGGTGCCAACGTGCTCGTCGGGTACGTCGCAGACACCCCGCTCTTGCGGCTCGAACTTCTTGCCGTTGACTTCCTTGGTGATGACCTCGGGTCGGCTGACCTGCAGCTCATAGCCCTCACGGCGCATCGATTCGATGAGGACGGCCAGCTGCAGCTCGCCACGACCAGCGACCTCGATGACGTCGGGCGACCCGGTCTCGAACAGCTTGATGGACACGTTGCCCAGCAGTTCCTTGTTGAGACGGTCGATGAGGTGACGACTGGTGAGGTATTTGCCGTCCTTACCCGCCATCGGCGAGGTGTTGACGCCGAACGTCATGCGCAGCACCGGCTCGTCGACCACCAAACGAGGAAGGGCGATGGGATCGGTGACAGAACCGATGGTGTCGCCGATCTCGACTTCGGGGAAGCCCGCCACCACGAACAGATCGCCGGCGCTCAGCTCGTCGACCTCATTGCGGCCAACACCCTCGAATGCCATCAATTGGCTGAGGCGTCGCTTCAGGGGCATCTGACCTTCGAGGAACTCCTCGGCCAGCAAGGCGACGGTCTCGCCACGCTTCATCACGCCGTTGACAACACGACCGATCGCCAAACGACCCAGGTATTCGCTGGCGTCGAGCTGGGTGACCATTGCCTGCAGCGGCGCGTCGACATCGCCTTCCGGGGCCGGGATGGCCTCGAGAATGGTGTCGAGCAACGGGGAGAGGTCGGCGTCATCGTCGGGGTAGCCGATGCCGCGCATGGCCTTACCGTCGCGAGCAATGGCGGAGATGATCTCGAAGTCGATGTGCTCGTCGCCCGCGTCGAGGTCGATGAACAGCTGGTAGACCTCGTCGAGCACCTCATCGGCGCGCGCGTCGTGGCGGTCGACCTTGTTGATGATGACGATGGCCGGCAGGTTGCGCGCCAGCGCCTTCTGCAGCACGTACCGGGTCTGGGGAAGCGGGCCCTCGGCCGCGTCGACCAGCAAGAGCACACCGTCGACCATGGTCAGGGCTCGCTCGACTTCGCCACCGAAGTCGGCGTGGCCGGGGGTGTCGACCAGGTTGATCTTGGTGCCCTTCCAGGTGATGGAAGCGGCCTTGGCGAGGATGGTGATACCGCGCTCACGCTCTTGGTCGTTCGAGTCCATGACTCGGTCGACAACTGCCTGGTGTGCGGCAAACGTGCCCGTGGCACGCAACAGGGCATCGACCAAGGTGGTCTTGCCGTGGTCGACGTGCGCGACGATTGCGACGTTACGGATGAGGGAGGTCTGATTCTGCGAAGACATGGAGCCGGTTTCGGACGTAGGAACCAGGCTTGGTGGCCGCGCAGTGAGAATCAGTCGTCAGACTCGTCGTCGTCCTCATCGAAAGTGACGCCGTACTTCTCCGCCAAGGCGGCGTACTCATCATCTTCAGTATTTGGACGCTGATCGCTGCCGCCGAACCCCAGATCGAATGCGCTGGGACCAGCCTGCTTGAGTTTCCGTGCTTCTTCGAAGCGACGGTGACGACCCTTCTTCACAGTAGGGCTCCCGAACCTAGAGAGTTGACATTGGCTTCCACTCTATCGGGTGTGTCTCGGATTGAGCGGGACCAGCAAGGTTCTTGACGCGTATGGTTGCGAACATGGCCAGCTCACAGCCCGAATGGTGGAAAAATGCCGTCGTCTATCAGGTGTACCCCCGCTCGTTCGCCGAGTCGACCACCAGAATCAGCCCGACGCCAGGGGTCGGCACACTCACCGGTGTGACCGAGCGGCTCGATCACCTGTCATGGCTCGGTATCGATGCACTGTGGCTGTCGCCCATCTTCTTGTCACCGATGGCGGATTTCGGATATGACGTCAGCGACTACTGCGCGATCGACCCCACCTTCGGGACGCTGGCCGACTTCGATGAGCTGTTGACGCAGGCACATGCCCGTGGCATCCGTGTGCTGCTGGATTGGGTGCCGAATCACACCAGCGACCAGCACGCCTGGTTCCAGGAGAGCCGCCGCGACCGGACCAACCCGAAGGCCGACTGGTACGTCTGGCGTGATGAACCGCCCAACAACTGGCTGGCGTCCTTTCCCAGGGGCGAATCCGCATGGGAGTACGACGCGGGACGCGGGCAGTACTACCTGCGCTGCTTCCTGCGCGAACAGCCCGACCTGAACTGGGACAACCCTCAGGTCGAGGCCGCAATGCACGACACGCTGCGTTTCTGGCTGGACCGCGGCGTCGATGGCTTTCGCATGGACGTCGTGCACTTGCTGGGCAAGGACCTCGACCTCGACGACCCTCCCATCTGCCAGGAGAAGGTGTGGGGGCACGTACCCTTCAACGACCAACCGGTCACGCACGAGCGGTTACGCAGCATCCGCCGGGTACTGGACGAATACCGCAACATCGACGGTACCGACCGCGTCAGCGTCGGCGAGGTGTACCTCCTCGAGGAGGCAGCCATGGCCGACTACTACGGCGAAGGTGACGAACTGCACCTCAGCTTCAACTTCCGATTCCTGTGGGCACCGTTCGACGCTGCCGAGCTGGCCAACCGAATCCGCACCACCGTCGAGCTGCTGGCAGCTCGTCGCGCTTGGCCCACCTGGGTGCTCTCCAACCACGACGTCCCTCGCCATCGGCAACGCTACGGCGGCGGGGAGCTGGCGGCGCGCATGGCCGCAATCATGTTGCTCACCTTGCCCGGCACCCCGTTCATGTATCAGGGCGAGGAACTGGGCCTTGTCGACGCCGATGTGCCTGCCGATCGAATCGTCGACCCGGGGCTGCGTGACGGCTGTCGTGCACCCATCCCCTGGGACGCATCAGGGCTGCACGGCTGGACGGCCGACCCGTGGCTGCCGTTCCCGCCCGAATCCGACGTTCGAAATGTCGCGATCCAGCGGGATGATGGCAGCTCGATGCTGCACCTCTATCGCCGGCTGCTGGCCCTACGTGCTGAAACCGGCGCCTTGAACGCTGGGATTGCGGCCGACGAGTTCCGCGTCCTGCGTGGCAGCGCTGACCTGCTGGCATGGGCCCGCAGCAGTGGAGGCGACACCTGGTTCACGTACATCAACCCGGCGCCACTCCCGCAAGACGCCGGCCACGAGATGGACGGGGCAGTCATCGTGTTGAGCACCGACAGCGCACTCGAGGGCACCGTCGTCGCCGGCGAACTACCGCCCCGCGCCGCGTTCATCGCTCGCAGAGATGGCACGATGTAGCCCATGGGTCGTGTCGTTGCTGTTCTCAATCAGAAGGGCGGTGTGGGCAAGACCACCGTCACACTTGGTCTCGCCTCCGCCGCTGCCGCCGCCGGCCACCGCGTCCTGGTGGTCGATCTCGATCCGCAGGGTTCCAGTAGCTGGGTCCTGGGTATCGATCCGGCCACTGTCGAGATCTCCTCTGCCGATGTACTCAGCCGCACGCCGGCGGCCAAGGCCATGGTGCCGTCCGCCTGGGGCGGTGAGGTGTGGGTGATCCCGGCCTCCCCGAAGTTGCTGAGCCGCGACCACGGCGGCAACCCGACTCGCCTTCGAGACGCACTCGCCGAGGTCAGCGATCAGTTCCACGCGGTGCTCATCGACTGCCCGCCGTCACTGGGGTCGCTGAGCACGAGTGGGCTGGCAGCCGCCACCCACGCAGTGATCGTTGTCGAACCGTCGGCGCTCGGACTGCGCGGCATCGGGGCCGTAGCCGACCTCGTCGATGAGGTGTGGGACACTCACAACCCCGACCTCGAACTCTCCGGCGTCATCGTCAACAAGGTGCCGCCCATCAGCAGCGAGGCTGACCGTCGCTACGAGGAACTGGCCCGCATCGTCGGCAAACGCGCGATCTGGCAGCCGGCAGTTCCCCAACGGGTGATCGTCAACCAAGCCATCGGTGACCGCCGCCCAATTCATACATACGGGATGCGCAGCGCCGACGTCTCGGAGGCCTTCGACAAACTGTGGGCGAAGCTACGACGCATCACCAAGCCGTAGCTATGGCTCGCCAGTTTCGGGCTCACTGAGCGTTGGCCCCACGGTCGCGGTTTCTGCAGTGTGCGGCACGTCGATCAGGCTCAGCCCGCCGTGACCATCGAAGGTGAGAGCGGAGCGGCCGGCAACCAACTTGCGAATACCCTCACCGAGGAACTCGCCACGCCACCCCGTCGCCAGGCGGGCATCACTGTCGCCACGCAGGAATGCGACCAGGTCATTGCGGGTGGCCAGCAACGCGGTGTCGATACGTCGCTGCCGGGCCACTTCGCTGACCCACGCGGAAACCAGCGTCACAGCCGGGCGCAGACCGCGATCGAGTTCCTCCCCGTCGCTGGCGGGCAGCGAGGCCTCGGAGGCCTTGCCCTCCTCGACAGCGGCAAGAATCTCCTTGGCGATGACCCCACGAGTGTGCCGATCGTCCACGCCACGACACTGGCTGAGCTCGGCAACCGACGTCGGCTGCTTCTGCGAGATGCCCAGAATTGCAAGGTCGGGCAGCACCTGCCGTACCGGCGAGTCGAGGGACATGGCGCGCCGCTCGCGCCATGCCGCAACCGAACGAGCAACCCCTTTCGCCTTCGACTTCAACGAGCGCACATCCTTCAGGCGCGTCCAGGCAAGATCAGGATCGGTGCCGCTGACGGGACGCGTTCGCAGCTCCTCACAGGCGTCGGAAACCCATTCGGTACGACCATCGCTCGCCAGCTTCACGTCCAGCTTGTCCTGCAGTTCCAACAGGTGGGCGACGTCGCTGGCGGCATAGTCGCGTTGGTCGGCGCTGAGGGGGCGACGCAACCAGTCAGTCAGGCGATCACCCTTGGCAGCAGTGACGCGCAGCTCGCCGTGCAGGAGCGACACCAGCGAAGGTGTGCTGTAGCCGAGAAAACCGGCGGCCAGCTGCGTGTCGTAGAGGTGCAACGGCACAGCGCCGACGGCGTGCGTCAAGACATCGAGATCCTGCTGGGCGGCGTGGATGACGCACACCGATTCGCTCGCGAAGAGGTCCTTCAGCGGCGACAGGTCGCACGCCAGCGGATCGATGAGCACGATCTCGCCGGCACCGGCGATCTGCACCAACGCCAACTTCGGGAAGTACGTTCGCTCGCGGTGGAACTCGGTGTCGAGCGCGTAGCGATGCTCGGTGAGCAACCGCTGAACGTACTGCGCCACCTCGTCGGACGAGTCGATCCAGCGATACCTCACAAGGGCAGATTTCCGACAACGACCGATCGGCCGCTGGCCAGCCAGTCCATCGTGCCGCCGGCCACATTGACGGCCTCGACGCCATGGCCCGCCAGGAACTCACACGCTCGCATGCTGCGCGCCCCTGATCGACAGATCACGTAGACAGCTTCATCGCCGCCGGTCGGCCGGAAGGCCTCCACGTTGTCCGCCACGGTGCCCAGCGGGACATGGATGGCACCACGAACGTGGCCATCCTCGTACTCGTTGGTTTCGCGAACGTCGAACAGCAGCGCGCCCGCATCGAGCGCCGCCTCCAATTCGCCCACGCTGGCTTCGATGATCGACATAGCGGCGAACGCTACTGCGGCAGGTCACCCGGCGCGTTCAGGTTCGCCAGATCTTGAGGATTTGCCGCCACTTGCACGGTTTCGAACTGGTCGACCAGCGCCATCAGCCGACGTTCTCCATCATCGAAGGACACGCGTAGCGCCGCCAGAACCTCGCGTGACCAGAGCGCACACAGCGGTTGCACGCGATCGGTCACGGCAACCGTCACCGGCGCAACCCCGGACGCTGCAACGAGGGCGTGCACGGTGTCGATCGTGAGGTACGGCAGGTCGCAGGCCACCACGACGACATCGGCGGTGTCACATGCCCCGAGTGCCGTGATCACACCGCCGACGGGACCCTCACCCGGGTACAGGTCGGCGATGACCCGAACGCCCAAGGCTGCGAGTGCAGCCTGGTCGCCGCCGACAGCGAACACCGGCCAACAGCCGGCTGCACGCAGCGCGTTCGCCACTCGAACCACCATGGCGACTCCATCGACCTCCACGAGCGCCTTGTCGCGGCCCATCCGCCGACTGGCACCACCACACAGAATCGCGCCGGCGGGCATGTCGAGCGGCGCGCCGATCAGGCGGAACCCAGGGAGGGATCGAGCTGCGCGAGGAACAACGCGATCCGTTCGGCTTCGTCGGTTTCGCCGATCGCATCGGCCATTGCGCCCAGACCACGAAGACAGCCGAGAAAGGGTCGGTTGGTCTCGTCGGCCCATCGCACGTAACCCGACCCCCGCCAACCGTTGGCACGCAACGTGTCGAGTCCGCGGTGATAGCCGACGCGATAGGCCGCATACTTCTCGATGGTGTCGGTGGCGACATCGCCCAGCGTGCACCAGCCGATGAGTGACCGCGGATTACCGGCGACAATGGCTGCAGCCAGGTTTCGACGCCCGGCCGCTGGTGCGGCCAGCACCTGTTGCACTGCATGACGAACGGCTGCAGTCTCGACAGGAAGAACGGTGCGGGGCGGCCCTTGCGGGGTCAACAGAATCGGTTGGTCACTCACCGGGCCACCCTACGGCGTATGGTTCGCGCATGATCGCTCTGACCTTGGAATCCGCAAAGACCATCGCAATCGTCGTGGTCGTCGTGTTTGTCGCGTTGTCGGTGATCTCTGCCCTGCTGATCAAGACCATCGTCACCAAGCTCATCGTGGTCGTGTTGATGGCGGGTTTGGCGCTGGGCGTATGGACGCAGCGAACCAGTCTCCAGGAGTGCGCGGACCGTGCACGGGCAAAGGCAGCGGCAGTCGATGTCAGCGCACTCACCTGCAAGTTCTTTGGCACCGACATCGAAGTCGGCTGATCGCTACCTGGACCAGGGCGAGCCGACACGCTCGAGCAACGGCGAGACGATCTGGCTGCAGAAAACTGCAGCATCCGTGTGCGGGGCGCTGTGGCCGCATCCTTCGAGCACGATGAATTCGGCACCGACAATGGTCCCGGCCACCTGCTCCATTCCCTGGCGGTGGTGCGCGGCGCCCCGGGTGCCACAGCCCACGACGACCGGCACCTCGATCCGATCGGCATGCCATGGCTGGTGCTCGCGCAGATCAGCCAACTCGTTCACCAAGGCAACCCCCTCCGCTCGACGTATCGCCCGTGTCCGCTCGGGCAGCGCCTCCCACCGAGCAACGCCGATGATCCTGCGCATGAAGGCTTCCGCTGCTTCCTCGGGCCGCCCAGCCTCCTTGATGGCTACGGCACCAGCGGTTGTGCCTGGCCACCACGGCTCCCACGACAGCGGCGTCTCGTAGATTGCCACCCCTGCCACCAGCGACGGGTACTGCTCGGCAGTCGCCAATGCAATATTGCCGCCGTAGCTGTGTCCGACGATCACCGCCCGCCGATCACCGATCACTCCGACAAGATCTGCGACCTGATCCGCCATCTCGAACGGACCGGCATGCGGTGTCGACCTGCCATATCCGCGACGGTCGTAACGAGCAACGCGATAGCAATCATCCAGACGACGGCTCAACCGCAGCATGCCCGCCGAACGATCCATCGCTCCGTGCACCAGCACGATCAACGGATCTGCGACGTCGCCGGCTTCCTCCACCCAGATCCGTGTCACGAGACCCGAACGATACGCAGCACGTCGGTACTGGCCCCACTCGGGCGGTCCGGCGCGCCGGCGAGTACCAGCACCGTCTGCCCAGCCTCGATGTAGCCGCTCTGCATGGCGCGTTCGACCGCGAACCAGACCAGATCGTCGGTGCTGTGATAGGTGCTGACTTCCAGCGAGCGGACACCCCACGACAGGGCCATCGCCCGCACTGTTTCAGGGTCGGGCGACAGGCTGATCAGGGTTGGCGAGGGGCGGAAGCGAGCCATCGCCCGAGCGGTGCGCCCTGTGGTCGTGCAGCACAGGATTGCCGAGGCGCCGGCATCTGCCGCAGCCATTCCCGCCGCGTGGGTGATGGCCATCGTGATACGCGCCGGCCCGTCGGGCCACTGCTCCCGCTGCATTCTTCCCAAGCGAGAGGCCCACTGCTCGTAACTGGCCTCGGCCTCGGCACGACCGGCGATGCGGTTCATCGTGCGCACGACCCCCGCCGGGTCGGCCCCGATCGCCGTTTCGGCAGACAGCATCAGCGCATCGGTTCCATCGAACACCGCGTTGGCGATGTCGCTCACCTCGGCGCGTGTGGGCGACGGCGAAGTGATCATGCTCTCCATCATCTGCGTTGCTGTGATGACCGGCACTCCCACTTCGACGCAGTGGCGGATGATCCGCTTCTGTAGATGGGGCACGTCCTCCAATGGGCACTCGATGCCGAGGTCACCACGAGCCACCATCACCGCATCGGCCTCGGCGGCGATCGACTCCAGCGCGACCACAGCGGGCATCGTCTCGATCTTGGCCACCAGCCGTGTGGTGTACGGCAGGATCGCCTCGCGAACGACGCGCAGGTCGTGTGCCGCACGGACGAACGACACTGCGAGAAAGTCGGCACCGGCCTCCGCCATCGCCTTACCGAGTACCAGGTCGTCGTCTGTCGGCGTGGTGAGCCGCAACCGTTCCGACGGCAGATGGACACCGGGCCGCCCCTGCACCGTTCCACCGGTGAGTACGACGCAACGAACCTCGTGATCACCGACGGATTCCGCCCGGAGCGAAATTGCACCGTCGCCGAGCACAACTCGGTCACCCGGCTGGAGGTCGACCACCAGCGTCGGGTAATCGACAGTGATGCGCTCGATGGAGGACGGGCCCTCCTGCGGCGTCAGCACCAGCGACGCTCCACCCACCAGCACGCCGCCGCCATCGGGGAACTGGCCGGAACGAACCTTGGGCCCTGGGAGGTCGGCGAGCACCGCCACGACCTGCCCAATGCGCTCAGCCGACTCGCGGACGGCCTGCATCAGCACGAGATGCGACTCGAGCGTCCCGTGACTGAGGTTGAGCCGAACGACGTCGACTCCCGCCCGCAGCATCTGGTCGAGCACCTCGGGAGCTTCGCTGGCGGGACCGAGTGTGGCCACGATCTTGGTTCGAGTATCGGCGGAGGAGGTCATCAGGTGCTTATCTAGTCGGCATGGAGTTGCTGTTGATACGACATGGTCTACCAGTACGGCGCGAGCTGAGCGAGGGTATCGCCGATCCCGAGCTGGCTGCAGCCGGTCATGACCAGGCTCGCCACCTCACGTCGTACCTCAGCAACGAGGCGATCGATGCGGTGTACTCCAGTCCCCTCCGCAGGGCATTGCAGACCGCTGCTCCGCTGGCTGCCGATCGCCAGCTCGACGTCGGAGTCATCGACAGCGTGGCCGAGTGGGACAGAAATGCCAGCACCTACATCCCCATCGAGGAGTTGAAGGCGGCGAACGATCCGCGCTGGCAGGCAATGGTCCGCGGCGAGTGGACGGACCACGAGGAGACACCGGAAGAGTTCTCGGCTCGCGTGGTGTCCGCCCTGGAGGGCCTGATCGATGCTCATGCGGGCCAGCGGATCGCGGTGGCGTGCCACGGTGGGGTCATCAACTCGTACCTTGCGCACATTCTCGGACTACCCGTCTCGCAAGGCTTCTTCTATCCCAACTACACGAGCATTCACCGCATCGCCGCCTCCGCACGCGGGCACCGCAGCGTGATCACCGTCAACGAGACCTCGCATCTGCGAGGCACCGGTCTTCCGATGGGATTGATGCAGCAGTCATGAACACTCAACACGACAACAATCTGAACGACCTGATGGCGTACCTCGACTCGTCACCATCGCCATGGCACGCAACTGCCAGCGCGATTGCCCGACTCGTCGCCGCCGGTTTCGTGGAAGTGGCTGCAACCGACGCCTTCAACGACGTTCCAGCCAAGGGTTACATGCAGCGCGGCGCGGCAGTCGTCGCGTGGCATCACGGCTCACAGGCCGGGCCGACGTCCCCGCTGCGCATCGTCGGGGCCCACACCGACTCGCCATGCCTCAAGGTCAAACCACACGCCGATGCCGGCGGCTGCGGCTGGAAGCAGCTCGCCGTCGAGGTCTACGGCGGCACGCTGCTCAACTCATGGCTGGACCGCGACCTCGGCATCGCCGGCCGTGTCGAACTGCGCGATGGCTGGACGACGGTGTCGGTCAACGAGCCGATCGCCCGGGTACCGCAGCTCGCCATTCACCTCGACCGCGACGTCAATGAGCGCGGCGTCATCCTCGACAAGCAAGCCCACATGACGCCGGTCTGGGGCGTCGGTGCCGCTCGCGACGGAGAGTTCCGCGAGTGGCTGGCCGGGCGGGCTGACGTGACACCGGCTGACATCCTCGGCTGGGACCTGAGCCTGTTCGACGTCACCACCGCCGCAGTCCTCGGCGCCGATGCATCGTTGCTCGCCGCCGGCCGACTCGACAATCAGGCATCGTGTTGGGCGGCGACCGTGGCCCTGTGCCACGCCGGCGACCCTGGGGCCGCCACGGCCGTCATCGCACTCTTCGACCACGAGGAGGTGGGGTCGCAGAGCGCGAGCGGCGCCGCCGGCCCGCTACTGGAGCACGTGATCGAGCGGCTGGCGTTGGCCCACGGAGCGGATCGCAGTCAATACCTGGCCCAGCTCGCGACCAGCTCGTGTGTCTCAGCCGACAATGCGCACAGTGTGCACCCCAACTACCCCGAACGCCATGAGGCGGGGCACCGCCCGGTCGTGAATCAGGGGCCCGCCATCAAGCTCAACAACAACCAGCGCTACGCGACATCAGCTGCCAGCGCTGCGATGGTGCAACGAGTCTTCGAGGTGGCAGGCGTGCCCTGGCAGGTCTTCGTCAGTCGTAACAACATGCCATGTGGCACCACCATCGGCCCGATCACGGCAACACGGCTGGGCATCGACACCGTGGACGTTGGCATACCGCAGCTCAGCATGCACAGCGCTCGCGAACTGTGCGGCACACAGGACCCGCCGTGGCTGGCGCAGGCGCTGACCGCGTACTTCGAAGGGGCCTAGGCGCGAGCCTGGGCGGTGTCGAACAACCGTTGCAGCTCGACATGTAAATCGGCGGTCAGCTGGCGCGCCGCAGCACGCTGCTCCTTGGACGACTCCGTCGGAGCCGCCGACATCGGTGCTCCCACGATCACGTACAACTTGCGCGGGTAGATGAACTTCGCACCCTTCGGCATGACCCGCTCCGAGCCACCGATGCCGACGGGAATGATCGGCACGCCGGTCTTCACGGCGACGTAGGCCGCTCCGTCGAACAGCGGCCGCACGACCGGACCGCTCTTGCGTTCGCCTTCGGGAAACAACACCAAAGGTTCGCCGCCCTCGATCACCGCGATGCATCGCTTCAGCGCCTCACGATCGGCACTGCCGCGGCTGACCGGGAAGCCACCCAGCGCTGTGAGCAGGTTGCCGAAGTAGTGATTGCTCCACCATTTGTCAGCGCCCATGAAACGCATGCGCTTGCGATAGACACCTGACGCCACCGGCGTGTCGATGATGCTGCGATGCGTCGGAGCCAGGATGAACGGGCCGCTCTCGGGGAAGTTTTCTCGGCCATCGATGGTCATGCGACACCACACGCGGCAGAACACGGTGACGATGGTTCGAACTGTGTGGTAGGCGATCTTGTCCAGAACGGACTGACCCGCGAACGTGGTGGAAACTTTGGTCACTGCTGGCCAGATCCTCTCGACATCAGTTCGGCGATGTGGGCGAGCACCTGGTCGATGCGTGACCCCGTCGTGTCGACCACGATCGACCCATCTGCGAACGTGAGCGGACTGTCGGCGCGAGTACTGTCGTAGTGGTCACGAGCGGCAATCGAAGCCTCGATCTCGTCCACGTCACCACCCGACTGCGCCACCCGACGTTGTGCACGTGTTCGTGGCGAGGCGGTCAGGTACAGCTTCAGCTCGGCGTCGGGAAACACCACCGACCCGATGTCGCGGCCTTCGATGACTCCCCCGCCATGATCGGCCGCCCATTGCTGTTGGCGGGCGCGCATTTCAGTACGGACCTCGCTGTTCGCGGCAACCTTGCTGATAGCCGCGGTCACTGCCGCGGTACGGATGGCGGTGGTGGCGTCGAAACCATCCACGATCACGCCACTCTCACCGACCTCCAGCGCGACCGAGCGCGCCAGCGACCCGACAGCGGCCGCGTCGTCGAGACAGAGATTGCGCTCCATCGCTGCAAACGTGATCGCCCGATACATCGCCCCGGTGTCGAGATAGTCCAGCCCGAGCATCTCGGCGAGCGCCCGAGCGACGGTGCTCTTGCCGGCCCCGGCTGGGCCGTCGATAGCGATGACCCGCATTACCAGCTCGTCCCCTGGGGCAGGCCCTCGCTGTAGCCGGCGGCGCTCTGCACCCCGACGACGGCACGCTCGGCGAACTCAGGAATCGTGGCAGCGCCTGCGTAGGTGCATGCCGAACGGACACCGGCGACGATGTCGTCGATGATGTCCTCCACGCCCGGGCGGGCTTGATCGAGATACATGCGCGACGTGCTGATGCCCTCCTCGAAGAGTTCCTTGCGAGCCCGGTCGAACGCCGTCTCGCTGCGGTTGCGAATTTTGACGGCGCGGTTGCTGGCCATGCCGAAGCTCTCCTTGTAGAGGCGCCCGTCAGGGTCGCGCAACGTGTCGGCAGCGGACTCGTAGGTACCCGCGAGCCAGGAGCCGAACATCACGTTCGCAGCACCTGCGGCGAGCGCCAACGCAACGTCGCGTGGGTGCCGCACGCCACCGTCGGCCCAGATCACCTTGCCGTGCTTCGCTGCCTCCGTCGCGCATTCGTGGACTGCGCTGAACTGCGGGCGACCGACACCGGTCATCATGCGTGTCGTGCACATCGCGCCGGGACCGACACCGACCTTGACGATGTCGGCGCCAGCGTTGATCAGGTCTCGCGTGCCACCTTGAGTGACGACGTTGCCGGCCACGATCGCGACGTCGGGTGCGACAGCACGGACCTCTTCGATAGCCCGCAGGGTGCGAGTCTGGTGCCCGTGGGCGGTGTCGATCACCAGTACGTCGGCGCCGTAGGAGAGCAACGCTTTGGCCTTGGTGGCCGGATCGCCATTGATACCGACAGCCGCGGCCACCAACAGACGCTGCTGCCCATCTACTGCCGGGGTGTAGATGGTGCTACGTAGTGCGCCGGTACGAGTTGCGCACCCGATGAGCCGGCCCTCACCGTCGACCACCGGAGCGACCGAGAGGCGCTGGCCGCTGAGCCGGTCATAAATGTCGGCGGGAGCAGTGCCGTCCTGCAGCACCACCAGCTCGCGGCTCATCACGTTCTTCAACTGTGTGAAGCGGTCGTAGCCAGCGGCGTCGTGTTCGGTGAAGATCCCTTCCGGGCGGCCGCCCTCGTCGACCACCACAACAGCACCGTGGGCACGCTTGTGGATCAGACCGAGGGCATCGCCAACCGTGTGAGTGGGGCTCAGCGTGATGGGAGTGTCGTACACGAGATGGCGCGACTTCACGTAGGCGATCACGGTTTCCAGCACATCCAGCGGAATATCCTGCGGCAGCACGGTGATGCCCCCGCGCCGCGCAACCGTCTCGGCCATGCGCCGACCGGCGACTGCCGTCATGTTGGCAACGACGACCGGGATCGTGGTGCCCAACTTGTCCGGCGTGGCCAGATCTACCGAGAACCGCGAGGCGACGTCACTGAGGCTCGGGACCATGAAGACATCGCTGTACGTCAGGTCGTACGGAGGGGGGCTTCCGAGGAATTGCATTGCGGTGGCTACCTTTGCTCCCTGTCGTGGTGGCTGACCGGTTCCGATGAAACAGCCGCCCAAGGCTACCGTGGCGCCATGACGACGCCGGTGGTTCTGGTACATGGATGGGGTGGCTCCTTCGAGAGCACCTGGCAGCGCAGCGGTTTCACCGAGTTGCTGCGCGATGTCGGCAAGCCGGTCATCGGCATCGACCTGCTCGGTCACGGCGCCGCACCCAAGCCACACGACCCAGAGGCATACGCCGACCTCACGACACGCGTGGTCGACGCGATGCCCGACGAACCGGTCGACGCGGTCGGCTTCTCTCTGGGCGCCATCACCCTGCTGCAGATCGCGTGCAGCCAACCACACAGGTTCCGCAAGCTGATCTTGGCCGGCATCGGTGGCACGCTGTTCACACCGGACGACCAGTCCGGTGAGCGCATCGCAGCCGCGATCGAAGGAACTGCCGACTCGGCCGACGTCGGTTCGCACGTCTTCGCCCAGTACGCACACCAGGCGGGCAACGATCCGATTGCGCTCGCCGCCATCATGCGCCGACCGCGGCAGCGGTTCACCAAGGAACTGCTGGCCGCAGCCACGTGCGAGACACTGGTGGCCATTGGCGACAAGGATTTCGCCGGCCCCGGCGAGCCGCTTGCCGAGGCGCTGCCCAACGCGACGTTGAAGACCTTGCGCGGTGTCGATCACTTCGCGACACCCGAGGCCTTCGCATTCATTGATGCCGCGCTCGAGTTCCTCGACGCGATTCCCGAATGACAGGTTCCTCCATCGAGCGCGCGCTCGAGATCTTGCGCAACGGCGGCCTCGTCGCCATTCCGACCGAGACCGTGTACGGCCTGGCGGGCGACGCGTCCAACGACGCTGCAGTTCGGCGCATCTTCGAGGCCAAGGGCCGCCCGGCAGACCATCCACTGATCGTCCACGTGGCCACGCCCGACCAGTTGGACGACTGGGCCGCGACGGTCCCGCCAGCTGCCGCTGTTCTGGCCGGCACCTGTTGGCCCGGCCCGCTGACGTTGCTGGTTCCGAAGGCGGCACATGTCCTGTCGGTGGTCACCGGCGGCCGCGAGACGGTAGGCATTCGAGTCCCGGCACATCCGCTCACCACCGAACTTCTCACGCGTTTCGGCGGCGGGCTGGCGGCCCCCTCGGCGAATCGTTTCGGAAAAGTCAGCCCGACCACTGCGGCACACGTCGTTGCCGACCTCGGCAACCGAGTCGACTACGTGCTCGACGGTGGCGCCTGTCCGATCGGGGTGGAGAGCACGATCGTCGACTGCACCACGACTCCCCCACAGATCCTTCGACCAGGCGGCATCGGCAGTGAGGAGATCAGCGCCCTTCTCGACGGGGCGGTGACCGACGCTGCTGGGCCGAGCCGAGCGCCGGGCATGTTGGCATCGCACTACGCCCCGACTGCACAGGTGCTGCTGGTGGATACAGCGGCACAGGCCGCTGTGGTCGCGGCCCACACGAGCGGCGCATGGATACTCGATCGCTCCGACGACCTCGCCGCGTATGCACACTCGCTGTACGCCGAGTTGCGATCTGCCGACGAGCGTGGGGTGGCCGTCATCGTGGCGGTGATGCCCCCGGCCGCCGGGCTCGGTCACGCAATCCGTGACCGCCTCAGCAAAGCCGCCGCCCGCTGATCACACGTCGCCGAGCCGGTTGAGGTTCGCCACCCACACATCACGGACATCGTCGATGTCCGGTGCCGGGTCATCCTCCAGCGCTGCCACCATCAAGCTGACGGTGGTGACGCCGGCATCGGGAACCAGATCGAGCCGACACCAGCACGGTGACGGATCGTGGAGGAACACCTCCAGCAGATACGGGGGGTCGTCCACCAACACCTCGCCCATCCACGAAGTGACGACCAGGAGCGCTTCGTACGCCTCCACCGGTAACACATCGATCGTGAACGACGGTGCGTCCTGCTGCACACCGCGCACCGTGCGGCGCGTTCGTTGCCTGGAGCCCGAGGGTGGAACCACCGTCTCGAGCGTCGACATCGACGAGGCCACACCCGGCTCAGGCAGGCGACGAACAGCCTCGTCGTAGGCGGCATTGAGTACCTGCATCAGCTCGGCATCGCCGCCGTGGTCGGGGTGCAATCTCTGCGCGAGTCGGCGTCGCGCCGACGACAGTTCAGCCAGCGTTGCCGATGCAGCAACACCGAGGACGTCGTACGGCTCGGCGCTCACGTCGAGTAGGCGGTAGCGCGCAGGGCTGCATACTGCGCCCGCACGTCGGCGCCCGGAAGCTCCGCGGAACGCTCGATCGCGGTGGTGGCACCCAGCATCCAGCGACGCGCCACCTCGGCGTGCCCCTGGCCCAGGGCAGCGGCGGCGGCTTGCACGCACGCGCCCGTCGCGACGGCTTCGTCGGCGTCCGCCGTTCCCACCGGCAGATCGCACAGCGCTGCGAAGACCTGGCGATAGACGGCCGACCGCGCGCCGCCGCCTACCAGGACGACACGGTCCACCGGGGTGACCGATCGAATGGCGTCGAGTGCATCGAGCAGGGAGCAACAGACGCCTTCCACAGCAGCCCGTGCAACCTGCTCGCGCGTGACATCACTGCGCATTCCGTTCATCCAGCCGCTGGCCCCGGGCAGGTTCGGTGTGCGTTCGCCGTCGAAGTACGGCAGCAGTGTCAGGCCATCGGCACCACCGGGTGCTGCGAGGGCCAGCGCCGTGAACTCGTCGCGACCGACACCGAGCAGGCGCGCCACGGCGTCGGTGACTTTGGTGGCATTCAGCGTGCATGCAAGTGGCAGGTAACGGCCCGATGCGTCGGCGAAGCCGGCGACCATGCCACTGGGGTCGGCGGTCGGTGCGTCGGCGACCGCATACGCAGTGCCCGATGTACCGATGGAGATCACCGCTGTGCCCGCCGCAAGGCCAAGACCGAGGGCAGCACCCATGTTGTCGCCGGTACCGCAGGCAACGGGGATGCCGTTCCACTCGCCCACCACCTCTGTCGGCGCGGCGACCCGCGGCACCACCGTCCGCCAATCACGATCACGGTCGACGATGCCGAGCAGGTCCCACCGATATTCACCGGTGAGCGGCGACCAATATCCCGTGCCGGACGCGTCGCCACGGTCGGTGACCAGTTGACCCGTCAGCCGATAGGTCAACCAGTCGTGGGGCAACAGGACGTGGGCGAGCCGCGACCAGACCTCGGGATCTGTGCGATGCAGCCAAGAGAGCTTCGTGATGGTGAACGCTGCGACAGGAACGCTGCCGATCGCTGCCGCCCAGCCGGCTGCACCGCCATCGAGTTGCTTGCCCAGCCACCCTGCATCGGGTGCTGATTCGGTGTCGTTCCAGAGCTTCGCGGGATGAAGGATCTCACCGTTGGCATCGAGCGTGACCATGCCGTGCTGCTGACCCGCGACGCTGATGCCGATGAGCTCGGGATCGTCTGCGTCTGCGAATGCAGCTGAATAGGCGACCTGAAAAGCAGCCCACCAGGACGATGGATCCTGCTCGGAACGCGGCGGAGTCGTGGACGGATGGGGCGCTAAACCGCGACCGACCACGCAGCCACTCTCCACCTCGCGAAATTCGACTGTGGTGCTCTGCGTCGACGAATCGACTCCAGCGACGACCTTCACGGTCAACGACCGGTGAACTTCGGCTGCCGTTTTTCCATGTAGGCAGCAACACCCTCGCGGAAGTCGTCGGTTCGCAGCAGCGGCAGCAGTTGGAGGAACACGTGATGCACGTTCTGATCGAAGGTCTCGGTCTCGGCGGCGCGCATCATGCGCTTGATCGCCCGCACCGCCAGTGGTGCATTGGCAGCGATCTCGCCCGCCAGGTTCTGGACGAACTCGTGAAACAGATCGTCGGCCACGACATGGTTCACGATGCCAAGTTCGTGCGCTTCATCTGCCTTCAGCGTGCGACCGGTGAATGCGATCTCGGCGGCCTTGGCGTAGCCGATCATGCGTGGCAGCAACCAGGTGCCACCGCTCTCCGGCACGATGCCACGCTTTGCGAAACCCGGGTTCAGTTTTGCCGACTGTGTGGCGACCCGAATATCGCAGCCAAGCGCTAGGTCGAGGCCGTACCCGGCCGAGCCGCCATTCAGCGCGCAGATCGTGGGCGTATCGAGGTTGTGCAGCACCGTCGGTGGTGTGACCCGCAGGTCGATCTCGCCGGGAATGCCGCCGCCACTGTCCAGGCCCCCGAGCGAGCCCTTCGCAGCGCCCATCTGCGCCGCCATGTCGAGGCCCGCGCAGAAGGCTTTCCCGGCGCCGGTGATGACGATGCAGCGCACGTCCGGGTCGCGATCGGCCTCCAACAGACGCTCGGACAACTGATCGAGCATCGCTGCCGAAATGGTGTTCATTCGGCCCGGAGCGTTGAGCGTGAGCGTCGCAATATGGTCCGCCACCTCGTACAGCACTTCATCGGGGACGACATCGGTTGGGTTCGACATGCACAGAACCGTAGTACTCCCGACACTGAATTCGCTGAGTGGTGCTTGTTCATTCGTGCACGGACGACCTACACTGCGCGTCTTGAATACCACCGGGTCGCACCGTGCGCCTCGGCTCCTAGGGGGAGACACCCAAATGCAGAAAACCAGCATGCGCCGCTTCGGCGCCGTGCTCGCGGGATTGGCCATCGTGGCTGCATCCTGCGGCGATGACAAGAAGGACACCACGGTCGCCACGACCGTGGCAGTCGTCGAAACCACCGCAGCAGCTACAGACACCACCGCAGCAGCTCCGGACACCACCGCAGCAGCTTCGGACACCACCGCAGCAGCAGCCACTGGCGGCGACCTGGAGGGCTTCAAAGGCACCACGCCTCTGACCCAACTCGGCGACGACTTCAAGGCACGCCTCCTGGAGGTGGACCCTGCGTTGGTCGACTTCAACTATGCCGCCGAGTCGTACGACCTGACCCTCATCATCGCCCTGGCAGTTGCCCAGGCGAATGACGACGGCATCGCGTTTGCGAGCGAGATCCAGGGCATCACCCGTGATGGCGAGAAGTGCACCACCTTCGCAGACTGCATGGCCATCATCACCGCCGGTGGCGACGTCGACTATGACGGATACAGCGGCCCGATCACGCTCAACGGCGTGGGCGACCCGATGGAAGCCAGCTACGGCGTGCTCACCATGGGTGCGGACAACCGTATCGATGACTCCAAGACGGTGTACCTGCCCGCCAAGGGTAGTGCAGATGCCGACGTTGCAGCAGTTCCGGTCGAAGGCACTCGCGCCGGTGACGGCGTCTTGACCTTCGGCAGCCTGCTGCCCAAGACGGGCTCGCTCGCCTTCCTCGGACCGCCTGAAGTTGCAGGTTTGAATCTCGCAATCAAGGAGATCAACGACGGTGGTGGCGTGCTCGGCAAGCCGGTCGTGCTGGTCGACGGCGACTCGGGCGACACGCCTGAATTCGCCAACGCCACTGTTGACCGTCTGCTCAGCGCCAACGTCGATGCAATCGTCGGCGCCGCCGCTTCGGGTATCTCGCTCAGCGTCATCGACAAGATCACCGGCGCTGGCGTCGTGCAGTTCAGCCCGGCCAACACGTCGGACAAGCTCACCACCTACGCCGACAAGGGCCTGTTCTTCCGTGACGCCCCGCCGGACCTCCTGCAGGGTGCCGCAATTGCCAAGCTCGTTGCCGACGATGGCGCCACCAACGTGGCCATCATCGCTCGTAACGATGCGTATGGCACCGGCCTCGCCGGCGTCATCCAGAAGACCTTGGAGGCCGCTGGTATCACCGTGCCGGTCGTCAAGATCTACGAGCCCGAAGCTGGCACGTTCGATGCCGAAGTCAACGAGATCGTGGCCGCAAAGCCCGATGCCGTGGTCGTCATCGGCTTCGAGGAGTCCTCGAAGATCCTGCGTACCATGGTCGAGAACGGCATCGGTCCCAAGGACATCGCCGTCTACGGCTGCGATGGCAACATCGGTAACGGTCTTGGCGAGAGCTACGACTCGAACAAGTAATACCCCTGGGTCTTCGTGACCCGAGTGGAACAACTCGAACGGCCCCGGGCGACATGCCCGGGGCCGTTCTTCATTCCCGCACTACTCTTCGCTGCGTGCTCCGCGGTGCCGCTCGCTTCCTGTTGCCGATTGCCACCCTTGTCGCGTGTGCGTCCACCGCGAGCACACCCAACCCACTCGTCGTGGACCCGCTGCAGTATCGCGACGACATCTCCGTCGATCGGCTGCAATTGCAGGTCACCAACGGGCTGACCGAGCAGCTGTCACTCGCCGCCGTGCAACTGCGATGGGACGGTTTCGACTCGAACGAGGCGACCATCGACGCGGTCATCGGTGTCGGTCAGCGAGTCGATCTGCCTGTGGACCTGGCAGCCCCGCACTGCAAGATCGATGGCAGGACCGTCGGCGCCGCGCCGTCCACCGACGATGCCGAGGTGGTCTTCACCCTCGCCGACGGAGCCATTCGCACCGCCGACGTGGTCGATCCTGATGGAACGCTGGACGCGATCTTCACCGCTACCTGCCGCAGTGCGATGGTGGCCGAACAGATCACGTTGGAATTCACCGACGTCCAGCAATCCACCCTCGACGGCAGAGCCGTCAGCATCGCGACGCTGCGTCTCGCCAGACGAGCCGCGACCGGCGCGGTCACGGTGCTGTCCAGCGGCAACACGATTCCGTTCATGCTCACCGTTCCTGGTCGCGCGCCAGACGCACCTTTGGTGTCGTTGGCGGCAGACGCCAGCGTCTCGCAGGCGCCTGTGCAGTTCCTCGAGGGTCGCTGCGACGCTCATGCCGTGGCGGAGAGCAAGCAGTCGTTCCGTTTCGTGATGCAGGTGCGCCTCGGCGACGACCTCGTGGTGCCGTTCGTCGTCGAGCCACCCACGAGCGTGCAGCTCGGCATGCTGGCAACCGCCGCTGCGGGCTGTGCAGCCCTGGGACTGGACGGCACGCTGCAGCCCGACGGCTGAGCCGGACCAGTTGGCGGCTCAGCCGCCCGTAGCGCGAGCGAGAGTGCCCAGGTAGAGACCGATCACGTTCGGGTCGGCCAGCAACTCGCGACCCGAACCTGTATACGCGTTGCGACCTTGGTCGAGCACGTACCCCCTGTCGGCCACCTGCAGGCAGCGACGGGCGTTCTGCTCGACCATCAAGATGGCAACACCAGAGGCGTTGATATGTCGGCAGTTGATGAACACTTCATCCTGCAGCATCGGCGACAGACCAGCGGATGGCTCGTCGAGCAGCAGCACCGACGGGTTGAGCATCAGGGCCCGGCCCATTGCAACCATCTGTCGTTCGCCACCTGACAGTGCTGAGGCTGATTGCGAGGCGCGAGTTTTCAACTTCGGGAACATCTCGCCAACGACCTCGTAGCGCTCGTTGAACAACGACGGCTTGAGGTAGCAACCCATCTCCAGGTTCTCGCGCACCGTCAGACTGGGGAAGACGTTGCGGGTCTGTGGCACGAAGCCGACGCCGCGCCCGACGAGTTCGTGTGCCTTCGTTCCGGTGATCTCCTCACCGTTCAGATGCACGCTGCCGGAGCGAATCTTCAACAGACCGAGCACCGCCTTGAGCAGTGTCGACTTGCCGGCACCGTTGGGGCCGATGATGCCGACGAATTCGCCAGGAGCCACTGTCAGGTTGCATCCGTTGAGGATGTTCACGTCGGAGGTGTAGCCGCCGACCAACTCCTTGACGTCGATGACGTTGGGTCGGGTTTCCACGTTCGTCGTGCCACCACTCATCGTCATACCCCCAGGTCGGTGTTCTGGTGCGCGCCCAGGTAGGCGTCGATCACCGCTTGATTGGCGCCGATGAATGACGGGGGACCCTCGGCGATGATCTGGCCCTCGGCCATCACCACCACCCAGTCAGCGATCTCGTGCACCATGTCCATGTCGTGCTCGACGAACAACACGGTGCGCCCCTCGTCCTTGAGTCCCTTCACATGTTCCAGCAGGCTCTGCTTCAACGCAGGGTTGACGCCTGCCATCGGCTCGTCCAGCATCACCATCTCTGGTTCGACCATCAGCGCTCTGGCCATTTCGAGCAGCTTTCGCTGGCCGCCCGACAGCGACCCGCCGAACTCGTCGCGCATGTGGTCGAGCTTGAAGCGGGCCAACAACTCTTCAGCGCGGGCGGTCACTTCAGCTTCCTGCGCCTTCCAGAGGAACCTGAACGGAGCTCTCCACAACTGTTCACCGGCCTGCGCCGAGGCACCGAGACGCATGTTCTCGATCACCGACATACGGGTCAAACTTTTCGTGAGCTGGAAGGTGCGTACCATCCCCAAGCGGGCCGCCTTGTACGGACTCAATCCGTTCATCGATCTGCCGTTGAACGTCCACTCGCCGCTGTCGGGCGAGTCGAAGCCCGTCAACAGGTTGAAGAAGGTCGTCTTGCCGGCGCCGTTGGGCCCGATGAGCGCCGTGATGGAGTTGCGTTGCACGTCGAGGTGCTGCACATCGACGGCTGTCAGGCCCCCAAAGCTTCGGCGTATGTTGTCGGCGACCAAGATCGGGTCGGGCTTGACTGCCCCTGGTTCGCATGGAACGTCGGCAAACACGTCATCGGACATCGAATGCCTGCTCCCTCTTGTCACCGAAAATGCCTTGCGGCCGGAAGATCACCAACAGAACGAGACCGCCACCCACCAGGATCCATCGGAAGAAGCTGAAGTTCGACGAATCCATCAGCCACGTGGGCAGCTGGAAGCCTTTCCCATCAGTCCAGTCAGCGAGCAGGTTGTCGCTGACGTTGATCATGAACCAGAAGATCATCGCGCCGATGATCGGACCCTTGACCTTGCCAACACCTCCGAGCACGATGATGGCGTAGGTGAGGAACGTGAACTGAGTCTGAAAGCTGCCAGGGCTGGCGTTGCGTTGGCCGATGACCAAGATGGCGCCGCCGAACCCGCCGATGACGCCGCCGAGCACAAGACTGGTCATCTTGTAGACGAACACGTTCTTACCCAGGCTTCTCGCCGCATCTTCGTCCTCTCGAATGGACCGCAACACCCGGCCCCAGGGGCTGCGCATGAGCGACCACACTGCGAACGAAAAGACGACCACGAGCGACCAGCCCAGGATCATCACCCACATCTCGTAATCGCTGATGTTCTTCTGCCACAGCGGGACGGTCTTGCCCTTGAGGAACCCCGGAATGCTGTTCTGGATGTCGTTGGTGAACGAGTTGATGCCGTCGGTGGCACCCGTGACGTGAACGAGCTTGGGCGTGGACACCAGCAGCCGAAGAATCTCTGCTGCGGCAATGGTGACGATGGCCAAGTAGTCGCTCCGCAACCGCAGCGTGGGGATGCCCAGCAACAGCGCGAAGATCGCCGACGCAATGATGACCACAGGGATACTCGCCCAGATACTCCACTGCCAGTTCATCACCGGCATCGCGATGGCGTAGCCGCCAACCAGGGCAAACCCGGCCTGGCCGAAGTTGAGCAGGCCGGTGTAGCCGAAGTGGACGTTGAGTCCGATGGCTGCCAAGCAGTAGGCGATGGCCGTGATGCCGACCGCACCGAAAAGTCCGTTGGAAAGGGTCTGGCTCATCCGACACGCTCCTTCTTGCCCAGGATGCCCTGCGGTCGAAAGAGCAGAACCAGGATCATCGCCAACAGCGCCCCCATCGTCTTCAGGTCTGCGTAGCTACTGAACATCCAGGCCCAGAGCTGCACGAACATACCAACCGCGAGCGAACCGACGAGCGCACCGAACGGTCGCCCGAGACCACCCAGTGTGATGGCAGCGAACATCATCAGCAAGATCTTCGTGCCCATGTTCCAGCTGACCTGTTCGTCGAGACCGAAGATCACACCACCCAGGCCGGCGAGGGCACCGCCCAACAGCCACACGGTGAGGATGATGCGTTCGGTGTTGATGCCAGTGGTGGATGCCAGGTCGGGGTTGTCGGAAACCGCGCGAATTGCCTTGCCGGTTCGCGTCTTGATCAACAGGTACCCGACCGCCCCCAGTGCCAGCAGAGCGACGATGCCGGTGGTCAGGTCTCGGGGTGTCACCCCGATCGGGCCGAGGTTGATGTTCTGCTGCGAGCTGAACTGAACGTACGACCTGGGTGATGAGCCGTAGTACATCTGGATGATGAAGCGGACTGTCATGGCAATACCGATGGACACGATCATCATCGACGTCAGCCCGATACCACGCCGGCGCATGGGCCGCCAGACTGCGAGTTCCAGAGCGCCCGAGAAGGCAACGGCACAGCCGATACCGATGACCATCGCCGCTGCGAGCTGCAGGAATCCACCCCAACCGCCCCGCGAACTCGACAGCGTGAACCAACCGGCCGCGACACCGGTCATCACGGCGCCGATGGTGACCGTCTCACCGTGGGCAAAGTTCGACAGGCCGGTGGTGGCATAGATCAGCGATAGCCCGACGCTCATGATCGCGATGACGAGACCAAAGCGGATGCCATTGAAGATGGTCTTGGGCAAAAGGCTGATCTTGCTGGCAGGTGCCGGCCCGTTGCTCCCGAGGTTGAAGCTGGCGTTTCCTCCCAAACCCGCTGTCACTGTCACCGTGCGGCTGTCGTTCCCGTCGGGCACGGACAGCCCGTCAGGCAGGGTGGATGGGTCGATGGTGACGGTGTACGAGCCGTCGCTCGGCACGACGATGCGCACAACACCCTTGTCATCGGTGACGCCTTGTGCAACCTCAGCGCCTCCGGAGTCCGCGACCGAGATCTCGACTCCTTCAACAGGCTGCTTCTTGCCGCCCTCGGGTGTGAACTGGACCCGGACCTGAATCGTCTCCTCGTCGGCGTGCGCCGGTTCGCTGAACAATGCAACGAACGCGACAGCCGCGAGCAGGATTCGAATCAGTTTGCGGAGAGAGAGGGAAGGCAACGTGCCACCTAGCTGGTCAAGGGTAAGGGCGGTATTCAAGCGCGAGATTGCGTGTAGGTCAACTAATTCGCCTGAGCCCACGCCGATGAGCACTCAGTCGACAGAGTCTGGCACACATGGCAATCGCTAGCGTGCGCTCATGCCCGGACGGCAAAACCAGCACACTGCGGCCACACTCGGTGTCCTCGCCGCGGCGCTGCTGTTCGGCACCACCGGTACCGTGCTGGTCAACGCTCCCAGCGACGCCGATGCAATCTCGGTCGGCGTTCTTCGCCTCGCCATCGGTGGTCCCACACTGTTGCTGGTGGCGCTGGGCCACGGCCGGCGGCGAGCGCTCGCACCGTGGTTGCGACGCGAGACGCTGCTCGGCATCTGCGGCGTTGCCTGCTTCCAACTCGGTTACTTCCTGGCTGTCGAACGTACGGGAGTTGCGGTGGGCACCGTCGTCACCATCGGATCTGGTCCCGTGTTCAGCGGCATCATTCACTCGGCCATGACGAGAACGCCGCCCCCTCGGCGATGGGCGATCGGAACGGCACTCAGCATCGTGGGAGTGGCCGTGCTGGGGCTCGCAGGAACAGCGACGAACGCCGAACCGATCGGAATCGCGCTGGCATTCGTGGCAGGCCTGGGCTGGGCGGTGTTCGCCACGGTCGCCAAACACCAGATCGATGACGGAGTGCACAGCACGGCCATCATGGCGGCATTGTTCACCGGCGCAGCGATGGTGCTCAGTCCGCTGCTGATCTGGCACTCAGCCGCTTGGACGTTGCAACCATCCGGCATCGGGGTGGCGCTCTACCTCGGCATGGCAACCGTGGGGCTGGCCTACACCCTGTACGGCTTCGCGTTGCGGCACCTGGCGGCGCCGACGGTGATCACGTTGACGTTGCTGGAGCCCATCACCGCCGCCATCTTGGGAGCAGTGGTCGTTCACGAGCGCGTCGACGTTGTCGGCTGGGCGGGCGTGGCTGTTGTCCTCGTCGGGTTGCTGCTCACCGCTACCGTGACCACGTGACGTCTCCCCCGCCGACAGCAGCCGTACCACAGCCCACGCTTCGAGGGCCCGAGCCCGACGAATGCCAAATTCTCCTGATCCGCCACGGCAGGTCCGCCGATGTGGTCCCCGGCACGCCCGAGTCAGCCGACCCGCCCCTCCACGTCCACGGCGTGGAGCAGGCGGCGCGGATGGCCTCGAGGTTGGCGGGCAAGACCATCCACGCCGTGTACAGCTCTCACCTGGCTCGCGCCCGGCAGACTGCGCAGCCACTCGCCGACGATCGGGGGCTGGACCTGATCGAGTTCGTCGATCTGGAGGAAGTGCGGCTCGGCGAATGGAGCAACGGTGAGTTCCGACGGCGTGCGGCCACCGCCGACCCCGAATGGGTGACGTGGAGCCGCACAGGACGCTGGGACGGCATTCCAGGTGGTGAGGGCGACGAGGCGTTCCGCACCCGGGTCGCGGGCGTCGTCGATGCACTCGCCGTGCAACATCGAGGCGAGTGCATCGCAGTCGTTGCCCACGGTGGGTCGATCAACGCGTATGTGGCTCATCTCCTGGGGGTCCACCGGTCCTTGTTGTTCACGGTCGAGAACACCTCGATCACACTCGTGCGCCTCGGGCAGCACGGGTCGACTCTGGTGACGGTCAACGACTGCCACCACCTCTACGATCCCGTGCTGTGACCAGTACGCCGCCCGCACCCATCCGTAACCGAGTCGCCGAACTACTCGGTGTCGACTACCCGATCGTCCAAGCCCCCATGGGCTGGATCGCGCGCAGTCAACTGGCATCCGCCGTCAGCAACGCCGGTGCTATGGGCATCATCGAGACCTCGAGTGGTGAACTCGACGCGGTCAAGACAGAGATCGCGAAGATGGCTGACCTCACCGACAAACCGTTCGGCGTCAACATTGCGCAGGCGTTCGTTCGCGACCCGGGCATCGCTCAATTCGTCATCGATCAGGGTGTGCGCTTCGTCACCACCTCGGCAGGCGACCCCACGAAGTACACCGGACAGCTGAAAGCTGCCGGGCTGACGGTCTTCCATGTCGTGCCCACGCTGGCCGCGGCGTTGAAGGCGGTCGCTGCGGGTGTCGATGGTCTGGTTGTCGAGGGCGGCGAGGGTGGAGGGTTCAAGAGCCCTCGCGACGTCGCCAGCATGGTGTTGCTGCCATTGGTCGCCAGCCGCGTCAGCGTGCCGATCGTGGGCGCTGGTGGTATCACCGACGGCTGCAGCATGGCAGCCGCCTTCGCTCTTGGAGCGCAGGGCGTGCAGATGGGCACTCGCATGGTCAGCGCCGCCGAGTCGCCAGTGCACGACAACTGGAAGCAGGCCATCGTCGATGCTGCGGAAACCGACACCGTGTTTCTCAACCGCTTCTCCAAGCCTGGCTTGCGGGCATTGCGCACCGAACGCACGACTCGACTGGAACACCAGGACCACGTGGCGCTCAGCGAGATGAGCACCGCGCTCGATCTGTACTTCGGCGGCGACATGGAAGCATCCATCGCCCTCACTGGTCAGGTCGCCGGTCGTATTCAGTCTGTCGCAGCTGTGCGCGAGATCATCCACAGCACGGTCGACGAGTTCCGCGCTCGCATCGCTGAACTGGCCGAACTGCTGTAGAAACCATGCGCACGACCTGCGCCGGGATAGCCTTTCGCACGGGTGGAACCCAACCGAGCTGAGCTCGGCTATTCCGGAGGTCCTCCCCCATGGCAATGATCCTCAATCAGGCGAAGGCAGCGCTTCGCATCGTGATGTATCTGATGGTGGCGTTCTTTGCGATCAAGCTCTGGCAGGACCCGTCGGGTTCCGCCGACGCCACGGTCGACTTCATCGGTTCAGTCGGGCACTTCTTCGCGGCGCTGATCAACAAGCTCGGAGAGTTCGTCCAGAGCCTGGGCAGCTGACACCGAAACTTTGGTGGTGCTCGCCCACAGCCAGGCGGTACAACCCACCAACACGGTTGCTCCGCCGAGGTGCAGCGCCACCAGCGCGACCGGCAGGCCGTTGGCGTACTGCAGGTAGCCGACCGCGCCCTGTACGACTGCCGTGAGCAGCCAGGCGGTGAGCGGCGCATCCAGAACCTGTCGATCATGGCGCAGTCGACGCAGGTGCCACAGCAGCGTGAACGCGATGGCGACCGTGATCCACACGATGGTGCCGTGCACACGCGTCACCCAGACCAGGGCGCCACCGTTGATGTCGCACTCCTTGCCGAAGAAGCGCTTGGCTGCCTCATCGGTAATGATGCAATTACCTGCGGCGTCCTTCAGGGTCTTGCCGGCGTGCGGCCCCGTGCCCGTGACCACCGTGCCGGCGAGCACCGCGATCGTCGTCCAGGCCGCCAGCAGCCGGACACGTCGACGGATACGCGGCACGACGGCGCTCACGCGGTGACCGTTGTCGGGTTCGCGTGAACGAACCAGCATCATCACCGCCGCCCAGACCAGCACCATCGACAGCACGAAGTGCACCTGCACCAACGCGGGATTCAGCTTGCTCCAGACGACCACCGCGCCCACCACACCCTGGGCCGGCACCCCCACCAGCATCACCAGGCTGAACACGAGGAGGTCGCGTCGCCGCGGTCGGCGGAACCACGCGGCGAGCGCCGCCAGCGCGACACCGATGGAGACGAGGAAGGTGAACAGGCGGTTGATCTGCTCGATGGCGGCGTGCTTGGTGGAGACGTCGACGATCTTCGTGTTGTTGCAATTGGGCCAATCGTTGCAGCCAAGCCCGGACGCGGTGAGCCTGACCAGCCCGCCGGTGACCACGATGGCGCCCAGCAGCACCAGTGCAGCAACGCAGATGGAGCGGAACTCCTTCGGGGTGAAACCCTCTGTTCGAACCCGGTGCAAGCTCGCTCGAAGTCGCGACATGTCAAGCAGGCTACGGTTCGCGGCGTGCTGACCAGCTTCGACGACTTCCCAATTCATCAGGCTTCGGTGCCGATTGCCCACAGTGCCACCGGCGACCTCAACCAGTACGACCGCTACTTCTTCAACGGCTACTCGGGCGACAGCGGTGTGTACTTCGGGGTGGCGATGGGGCTGTACCCGAATCGACATGTTGCCGATGCCGCGTTCTGCGTGGTCCTCGACGGCGTGCAGCACAGCGTTTTTCACAGCCAGCGGGCACCACTCGACCGTCGCTACGCCACCCATCTGGGACCCATCGCTGTCGAGGTCCTGCTGCCGCTGCAGACGCTGCGTGTCACGGTCGATGCACCGGAGCAGGGCTTGCGCGCCGAGCTGACATTCGACGGCCGCTCCGAGGCGATCGAGGAGGCACATTTCTTCGAACGCGCCGGAATGCGGACGTTCTTCGACTACACCCGTCTGACCCAGTTCGGTACCTGGGCCGGCTGGCTGGAGGTCGACGGCATGCGCCACGAGATCACACCTGACGACGTCTGGGGCTCACGCGATCGGTCGTGGGGCATTCGGCCCATCGGGGAACCACCGCCCACCGGCGCACCGGTGCAGCAGCCGCAGTTCTTCTGGCTGTGGGCCCCGGTCAACTTTCCTTCACTATCCACGCACTTCGACGTCAACGAGTACGGCGACGGCCGACGCTGGCATGAAACCGGCGCCATCTCGCGGCTCGGCGAAGCACCGCACATGATGCGATCGGTGGATTGGCGCGTGAAGTGGCGGCCCGGCGCGCGCGTCGCCGATTCCTTCGAGTACGACCTGATCGATTGGGACGGCGCCCGCCACACGGTGACGCTGCAGCCGCTCTTCGAGTTCCAGATGCGCGGCATCGGTTATGGCCACCCCGAGTTCGGTCACGGCTACTGGAAGGGCGAGTCGGTGACATCGGGCGAACGCCTGCAGCTGCCCGTGGACGACCAACTGTCGCGCGAGAACGTGCACGTTCAGGCGCTGTGCAACGCCACCTTGACGATGGCCGACGGAACCGTCGAGCATGGGCAGGGAATCCTCGAACAACTTGCCATCGGACCGCACCCCACCGGTCTCACCGGAATTCTCGACGGCTTCGTCCCGTAGTTCGCAGCCCTGGTTGTTGAACTACATGCTGCACAACCTCGCGCCAGAGTCGATGCAGCTACCTGGTTCTGACCATTCGGGTCACGTGTGGCGGATGGTCATTCCGCCATCGACGGGAATGATCGCCCCGTTGACGAAGCTGCTGGCCGGCAGGCACAGGCTGAGTGTCATGTGGGCCACTTCCTCGGGTGAGCCGTAGCGGCGCAGCGGTACCCGGCGTTTGGCGTATGTCTCCTTGGCCTCGTCGGGGATTCCGGCGGTCATGCCGGTGTTGACCGGACCCGGGCACACGCAGTTGACGGTGACACCCACACGGCCGAGCTCGACCGCGAAGCTCTTCGTCAACCCAACGACCCCGGCCTTCGTCGCCGCGTAGGCAGCGAGGCCGGCGGTGGTCACTATCGCTTCCGTGGAGGCGATGTTGACCACACGGCCGCCACCGTCGGCGTCCCGCAGCGACGGAAGGCACAGCCGGATCAAACGCGAGTGAGCGGTGAGGTTGACCTCCAACGTACGAGCCCAGTTGAACTCGTACTCGGCCTCCTCCATGAATGCCGAGTTGATCAGCGAGATGCCTGCATTGTTGATCAGCACGTCGACGCCACCGAGCGTGTCCAGCACCCCTGCGACCATCCACTTCAACGCGTCGTGGTCACCGACATCGACCACGAACCCGACCGCGGCATCGACACCGTGTGCCGTACGGATCTCGTCGACCACCTGCTCGACCGCTTCACCGCCGATGTCGACGACTGCCACTCGCGCGCCTTCGTCGGCGAACAGATGAGCGGTCGCCCGCCCCATCCCCGATCCGGCGCCGGTGACGACGACCCTGCGCCCGACGACCGAACGAGAGAGTCGTGTGAGCCTGGTCACGAGGCGGCCCACCGTTCGCTGCCACCCATTCCGTAGCTGTCCAGCCACAGCGCCCGCTGCGGTGCGATTGCAACGAAGGCCGTACCCGGCGAATCATCGGGGCCGCCGGGCGCAAACGCGTTCAGGTCGTAGTCGAACGCGTCCCACAACCGACGGTTCGTCTCCAGGTCCGCGTGAACCGCGGCAGTGCCCCACACCTCGAGGCCGTCACCCTTGGCAGTCACCTGCCAGTGCAGCGCGACGTTGGGATTGGCGTGCACATTGCGCGCCTTGACGGAATCGATGCCACACATCACCCAGAGCACGTCACCCACCCAGCACGGGTGCACTGGCGTCACGTCTGGGAGGCCATCGGCTCCGATGGTCGCCATGTGCGCCCACGGACTGAGCGCGCTGCCCTTCGTCTTCACATCGTCGAGTTCCATCCGTAGATCATTACGTCCACGGCCTGGCCCGCCGGTATCGTGCGCGAGGTGAAGAAGCCCACCGTCGCCGAGCGTCGTGCTGAAATCCTCGAGACCACGTGCGAAGTCGTCATCGAGCGCGGCTTCGCGGCCACCCGTATTGCCGATGTGGCCAAGCGGCTGGAGGTCTCCAGCAGCCTGATCCATTACCACTTCGATTCCAAGGAGCAGCTGCTCGCCGAGGCCTTCGCCCACTACGCCCGTAAGGACGTCGCGGAGATGGAGGCCGAGATCGGTGCCGCCCCCAACGCTGTCGCTCAGCTGGACCGCGTCATCCACAACTACGTGCCCGAGGGCAGTGGCGACGTCGAGTGGATGCTGTGGATCGACGGCTGGGGCGAGGCATTACGGAACCCGATGATGCGCAAGATCAGCCAGGAGCTCGACGCGCAGTCCGCAGGCCTCGCGGAGAGGGTCATCCGCTACGGCGTCGATACCGGTGAGTTCGTCTGTGTCGACCCCGCCGCGGCCGCCCTGCGCCTCACGGCCGTGGTCGATGGTCTGGCCGTTCAGTTCGCGGCGCACGATGGCACCCTCACCCGCGACCAGTTCATCGAGCACGTGCGCACGCTGGCTGCGTGGGAAGTCGGCCTCGAGCCAGAAGCCTTGCGCGACGGCAATGCGATCGTCGCCGTGGCCGGCCCGCCCTCCCCTGCCACCGACAACGCGCTGCGTCAACTGATAGCTCGCTACTGCGACGCTGTCGTGCGAAATGACGCCGATGCGTTCGCGGCGTGCTGGGCGCCTGACTCGTCGTGGGTGCTGGGTAAGCCGATCGTCGGCGGCGATGCCATCACCGCAGCATTTCGCAAGTTGATGACCAGTTACACATGGCTGGTCCAGACCGCGCCAAACGCCGTGTTCGAAATCGATGAGGCCGCCGGTATCGGGACCGGCCGCGTCCTGATTCACGAGGCGTACCTGTCGAAGAAGGACGGGCGCGGCAACCTGGTCGGCGTCTACCACGACCGCTACCAGCGTGTGGGTGCCGGCTGGGTGTTCGCCGAGCGCCGTATCGAGGTCATCACCCGCGGCTAGATCTGCGTTCTACGGGCGAACCTCGTAGAAGGCGTTGACACTGTGGTCGACGTCGAGCTTGCGGAAGCGTGTGAAACCGGCTGCCTGCGCCATTGCCCGCGCCTTGTTCTCCGAGAGACCCAGCGTTCCCAGGCCCTCGCCGTCGGCCTCACTCAACGCCGACGACATGCAGGACAGCACGCTGATGCCGTACATCAGCGAGGCCATAGGGTTCTTGCGGGCATTCTCCTCGAACGTGTCGAGCGCCTTGATGTCCACCAACAGCCACACACCATCGGGCTTGATCGCGTGACGGATGCGTCGCATCATCTCCGTTGGTTGGGTCATGTCGTGGATGCAGTCGAAGGTCGTGATGAAATTGACGGAGTTGTCCGCGGGCATCGGGGACTGGCGCGGATCGTCGAACGATGCGTTGTGCAGCCCGCTGTCCTCCAGCTTCTGAGCCGCCCTGGCAAGCGCATACTGCGAGATGTCGTAGCCGTGGAAGGTCGACTTCGGAAATTCCTTCGCCATCAGCAGCACCGCGCTGCCGGCACCGCAGCCGATGTCGACGACGCACGCGCCCGCCTGTAAACGCTCGACCAAACCGTCCACCGACGGCAGCACCGTTGGAAGCAGATTGGCGTTGCTCCACGGTTCGAAGCTGCGCTCGATGCCGACGGCACCCTGCGGGCCATGACTGTCGTAGTCGTGCCCGACACCGGTACGGAAGCTCTCGCGCACGTCTTCGAGCGCGTGCATCGTCTGGGGCAACCGGTGGAACATTCCCATTCCGTACGCCGGGTGGTCGGGCGTCGCGAAGACGACGGCTGCCTCAGGGGTCAGCGAGAAGCAACCCTCACTGTCGGCAACGATCAGGCGCGCCGCCGCTTGGTTGTGCGCCCACTCGCGCACCCACCGTTCGGCGAGCCCGGCTCGATCGGCCAGCTCGGCGGTGGTCAGCGGTTGACCCGCCTGCTTCATCGTGGTGTACAGCCCGAGCTGATCGCCGAGGTGGATCATTCCAGCGGTCACCGCACCTTCGAGCTTGGTGAACACCTGGTACGAAAACATCTTCAGCGCGTCCGAGTCGATCTGGTCGGTCATGGTGCTGCCCCTCAGCCGGCGTCGCTGAAGTTGGGGGCACGCTTCTCGAAGTTGGCCATGACGGCTTCCTTCTGGTTGGCGCGTCCGATGAGCGAACCGATGGCCTGCCGTTCAGCGGCGAACTGCTGGGCGGCACCCTCGTTGAACAATCCGTTGAGCAGCGCCTTGCCGGCGCGCACCGCGTCGGGGCTGCGTCCTGCAATCTCGCGAGCCATGGCCATCGCGTCGTCGTAGGGCGACTCGGACAACTTGGTGGCGATACCCAGCGCAAACGCCTCGCGGCCGTCGAACATGCGGGCGGTCAGCACCAGCTCCTTGGCCACGTCGGCACGCACCAACTGCGACAGCATCATGGTGCCGGTCATGTCGGGAACGAGGCCCCAGTGGATCTCGCGAACGCTCATCTGCGTGTCGGGGTGCACGATGCGGATGTCGGCGCCGAGCGCGACCTGGATTCCGCCACCGATGGCATGGCCGTGCACCGCTGCGATCACCGGGACGGGCACTTCCTGCCACACCCAGCAGACCTGCTGACCGAGGTGCGTGATGCGACCTTCCTTCATTGCTCCCGGGTTGCCGCCCTCGGGACGATCGCCGCCGCCGGCCAATGCCGACATGGTTGCGAAATCCAGACCCGCACAGAACGAGGAACCCTCGCCCGACAGCACGGCTACGCGGACGCCCGGCTCGGTCTTGAGGCGCTCACCCGCGGCGGCGAGCGCCTCGAACATCGCGCCGTCGAGCGCATTGCGCTTGTCGGCACGGGTCATGCGCACATCGGCGATGCCGTCGGTGATGGTGATGGAGACGCGTTCTTCGGACATGTCCGAGAGTTTGTCAGGTCAGTTCTTCACGGCTCGCAGCGTGTACGTGGCCGCCAAACGCTCGGGGTTCACGCGCAGCCGGAACTCGCCGAGTTCGTCCTGCACCATTTCGTCGGCAAGTGGGTTCCACGGCACCGACTGGTGTTCCTCGAACAGCGTGATCGTCATGCCCGCGTTCCACAGCGCGTTGAACACTTCCGACAGCGAGTGGTTGAAGCTGACGATGGTCGGCGAGTCGATCACGCCGTCGTGTTCGACGTATGAATGCTCCTCGACGAAGACCGTGCCGCCGGTCTCGAAGTACGGGAACTCGACGACGGCAAGGCCGTCGGGTCGCGGATCGCTGAGCGTCCACAGCATCGGGTGACCCTCTCGGATGAAGAGGAAGCCGCCCGGCTTCAACAGCCTCGCCACGACCTGCGCCCAGCGCGCAGCGTCGGGCAGCCAGCACAGGGCGCCGATGCCGGTGAACACGAAGTCGAACTCGCCCGCGGGCAGATGATCGAGTGCCGCATAGACATCGCTCTCCACGAAGTCGATCTCGTGGCCGCTGTTCGCCGCCAGCCGGGCGGCCACCTCGAGCGCAGGTCCCGAGAAGTCGAGACCCGACATTCGCGCACCGAGCCGGGCCAAGGACACCGTGTCGGTGCCGATGTGGCACTGGAGGTGCACTCCGCGTCGGCCGGCGATGTCGCCGAGTCTCGTTCGGTCGAACTGGATGACCTGCGTGAGGTGCGACGGATCGTCGACGAAGGACTGCAGGTCGTAGGCGCGCTCGTGATGCGGCACGCGACTGTCCCAGTTCGCCTTGTTGATGCGCTGATAATCGGAGACATCGATCGGTTCCACGGCGACCAGCATCGCACGCCGTGCAACACTGTCGAGATGGAATTGAACCTGTCTGCCGATGAAGTCCTGTCCACCACTCGCGCCGTACGCAAACGGCTCGACTTCGACAAGCCAGTCAGCCGCGAGGTCATCGAGGAGTGCCTGCAGTTGGCGCTCCAGGCCCCCACCGGCAGCAATACGCAGGGCTGGCAGTGGGTCTTCGTGACCGACCCGGCCAAGAAGCAGGCGCTGGCCGACATCTACGCGAAGAACTTCGCGCTCTACCGCAACTTCGCCGACGCGACCACCTTCGAGGAGGGCGACATGCGGGGCGAGCAGAAGGAGCGAGTGACCGACAGCGCCCAGTACCTCGCCGACAACTTCCACAAGGTCCCGGTGCTGATGATTCCGTGCATCACCGGCAAGCTCGAGGGGGTGCCGTCATTTGCCGGCGCTTCGATGTGGGGCTCGATCCTGCCTGCGGTGTGGAGCTTCATGCTCGCCGCCCGCGAGCGTGGCCTGGGCACGGCCTGGACGACGATCCACCTCATGAATGGTGGCGAGCAAGAGGCCGCCGAGTTGTTGGGTATCCCCGATGGCATCACGCAGGCCGGACTGTTCCCGGTGGCGTACACCATCGGTACCGACTTCAAGCCTGCCAAGCGCCTGCCGCTCGAGCCGATCACCCACTGGGATCAGTGGTAGCCGAACTCAACAGCACACGGCTGCCCGAGTTCTGCACACAGAGCGGGTTCGCCTACCGCTGCGATTGGGGTCTCGAAGGCTTGGAAGCGTTGGCGTCGGACTCTTCCGTCGTGATCGTGGTGGACGTCTTGCGCTTCAGCTCCGCGGTGTGCTGCGCGTTGGAAACCGGCGGCGTCGTGCTGCCCTATCGGTGGAATGACGAAACTGCGGTGGAGTACGCAGCCCGCCACGACGCCGTCCTTGCAGGTCGGCGGGAGGACAGCACGCTGTCGCTGTCTCCCACCGATCTGCTCACGATGCCGACTGGGACCAGGTTGGTACTGCCATCTCCCAACGGATCCGAGATCGCGTTCCGCGCCCACGAGTTGGGAGTACGCCACGTTCTGGCCGGTTGCCTCCGAAATGCGACTGCGACGGCGCGTGCGGCGCGAACATTCTCCGACGGCGGCCCGATCAGCGTGATCGCGGCCGGGGAACGGTGGGGCTCGCACGACGGCTCGTTGCGTGCCGCGGTCGAAGACATTCTGGGCGCAGGCGCGATCCTTGCAGCGCTCGATCCTTCCGCAGCGGCTACCGCCCCAGCCTGCTCCCCCGAAGCCGCTGCCGCGCGTGCGGCATTCGTCGCAGCCCGCCCTCGTCTCTACGACACGCTGTGCACCAGCGCCTCTGGTCGCGAACTTCTTGCGCGCGGCTGGGAGGACGACGTCGCGACATCCGCCGCCCACGACGTCAGCACCACGGTCTGCCACCTCGATGGCAACGAGTTCCGAGCGATCTAACGGCGGACCGAATCCCACATTGCCGTCATGTCGACGACATCGACCCTGAGGTCTCGGTACCCGAACTTCATCGTGCCCAAGAACAGTGACGCCTCGTCCATCCCCCGTTGCGCCGCGTCGTCGGCAGGCTGGTCGGCTGAGGAGCGGATCTCGTAGCGCAGGTTGAAGAAGTCCAGCTTGGCGTCGTAGGTGAACGTGCCCTCGGGCGTGTATGCCGATGTGAAGATGTCGTGCTCTTGCTGTGCTGCGGCCAGATATCGGTGTGCCGGATCGGAGAGGAGTGCGAAGCGACCGCGCACCGTCACTCGAAAGACCCGCGGGGACTGTTCGATCATCACTCCACCAGCCGTAGGCCGCTGGGCAGTACCGACGGTTCTGCTTGGGGTAGCTCGACCACGAACTCGGTGCGGTGGGCGGGGAAGACGTGCTCGCTCATCAGCACGGCTCGCCCCTGGGTATCGGTGGTGATCCGCTCGCAGCGCAGCACCGGGCTGGCCACCGGTACGCCCAGCAACGCAGCGTCGGTAACGTCGACCGAGTCGGCGCCGATGGTCTGTGTGGCACCGCGCAGCGGTACACCGAGAAGTTCGTAGAACGGATGACGCTCCACGTCATGACGGCTCAGACGGTGACCGAGCTCGGCGGGGCACCACACCGTGACGACGGCGAACGGGGTGTCGTCGGCAAGGTTGAGACGCTTGACACGCAGCACCTGGGCGGTGGCGAGCACTGACGCAACCCGCGGCGGCGCAACGCGAAAGTCGAACTCGATGACGCGTCGTTCTGGTCGAATGCCGCGCTGCTCGAGCTGACCTTCGATGGTGCCCAGTTCGTCGAGATGTTGACGAACGATCTGGCCGGCGACATACCACCCGAAGCCTTGGCGGGCATCGACCAACCCTTCGTCGCGCAGAATCTCCAGCGCTCGGCGAATGGTGACTCGACTGACCTGGAACTCGGTGGAGAGCTCGCTCTCACTGGGCAGCACCCGGCCAACACCAACGCTGGTCAGGCGGCCACGAAGCTCATCCGCAATCTCCTGGTACCGAATGGTTCTCATCCCACACGCTCCATGGTCGGCGACCCTGCCTCGATCAGTTCGATCCGGTTCCCGAACGGATCGTCGATGTGACAACGGACCGTACCGACGATCTCGTCGCTCCAGATGGCTGCAAGTCCCCGGGTAGCGATGAGTGACTGCAGGCCGCGCAACAGCAGCGCAGGATGCGCCTTGCGCGCCGGCACGAACCCGGCTTCGGTGCCCAGATGCAGCTTCACGCCCCCGACTTCGAACCAGCAGCCGCCACGCGCCGCCATCAACGCCGGCTTGGGTACCTCGGTGAAGCCGAGCACGTCGACGTAGAACTGGCGGGCAGCTGACTCGCCGCCCACCGGCATCGCCAATTGCACGTGGTCGATGGCGACCCACTGAGGCGCGACATTTTCTTTGAGTTGATCCGGCACTTGTATTATGCTTGTATACATAGGCCGCCGATGCAAGGGGAATTTCTGATGACCGTTACCGCTGGAACGCCGATCGAACTGGTCGAGAGTGTCTACTCCACCCTCCCCGAACGGGTTGCCGCAGGTCGCGAGCGCTTCGGGCGACCGCTCACCCTCACCGAAAAGATCCTTCTGAACCACCTGTACGACCCCGCCCAAGACATCGAGCGCGGCGGCACCTACAACGACTTTCACCCTGACCGGGTTGCCATGCAGGATGCGACGGCACAGATGGCGCTGCTGCAGTTCATGACCGCCGGCCTCCCCACCACGCTGGTGCCCACCACCGTGCACTGCGACCACCTCATCTCCGCCAAGGTCGGCGCCCAGATCGACCTCGGCGTCGCCATCGACACCAACCGCGAGGTCTACGACTTCCTGCGCAGCGTCAGCGCCAAGTACGGCATCGGTTTCTGGGGGCCAGGCAGCGGCATCATCCACCAGGTCGTTCTGGAGAACTACGCCTTCCCCGGTGGAATGATGATCGGCACCGACAGCCATACACCCAACGCCGGCGGCCTGGGGATGGTCGCAATCGGTGTCGGCGGCGCTGACGCCGTCGACGTGATGACCGGTTTCCCGTTCAATGTGCGCTGGCCGAAAGTCATCGGTGTGAAGCTCACCGGCGCACTCTCGGGCTGGTCGGCACCCAAGGACGTCATTCTCGAGGTCGCCCGCGTACTCACCGTCGAGGGCGGCACCGGGGCAATCGTCGAGTACTTCGGCCCCGGCGCCCACACCATCAGCGCCACTGGCAAGGCCACCATCTGCAACATGGGTGCCGAGATCGGCGCCACCTGCAGCCTGTTCGGCTACGACGACAACCTCACGCAGTACCTCAAGGCCACCGGCCGCGAGGCCATTGCAGACGCCGCCGACCGGGTGGCCGAGCACCTTCGCCCCGACGATGGCGCGCTGTACGACCAGATCATCGAGATCAACCTCGACGAGCTCAAGCCGTTGATCAACGGGCCGCACAGCCCCGATCGCGCCAACCGCATCGGCGCCGCCGTCGGCGCGCAGGCCCGTGCCAACGATTGGCCGCTCGACATCAGCGCGACGCTGATCGGCAGCTGCACCAACAGTTCGTACGAGGACATCACGCGCGCAGCGTCCATCGCCCGCCAGGCATCGGCACGCGGCCTGATGGTGAAGACCCCGCTGCTGGTCTCCCCGGGCAGCGAGCAGATTCGGGCGACCATCGAACGTGATGGTCTGATCGCGGACCTGGAGGCCATCGGCGCCACCGTGCTGGCCAATGCCTGCGGGCCGTGCATCGGTCAGTGGGACCGCCCGGTGGAGGCCAACAACAAGCCCAACACCATCGTCAACTCGTTCAACCGCAACTTCCCCAAGCGCAACGATGGCTCGGCGCTCACGTTGTCGTTCGTCACCTCGCCGGACACCGTGGTGGCCCTCGCGTTGTCCGGCCAACTGGACTTCGACCCGACTGTCGACACCCTCACGGCTCCCGACGGCAGCGAAGTCACCCTCGAGGCCCCCGTCGGCGAAGTGCTGCCGTCGAAAGGATACGACCCGGGCAAGGACACGTTCACCGCTCCCCCGGTCGATGGCAGTGGGGTGTCCGTGGAGGTGTCACCGACATCGGATCGTCTGCAACTGTTGACAGCCTTCAGCCCGTGGGACGGCCACGACTACCACGCATTGCCCGTACTGATGAAGGCCCAGGGCAAGTGCACCACCGACCACATCTCGGCCGCCGGTAAGTGGCTGAAGTACCGCGGACACCTGGAGAACATCTCCGGCAACCTGTTCCTCGGCGCAGTCAACGCCTACTCGCAGCCCGATGGCAGCGAGTACCCGGTGGGTATCGGCAAGGACTTCCGTGACGGCAGCAACGACACGTACCCCAACCTGGCCAAGAAGTACAGCGAGGCCGGTGTCCAGTGGGTGGCCATCGGCGATCGCAACTACGGCGAAGGATCGTCACGTGAGCACGCTGCCATGGAGCCACGCTTCCGCGGCGGTGTCGTCATCATCACCCGCAGCTTTGCTCGCATCCACGAGACCAACTTGAAGAAGCAGGGCATGATCCCGCTCACCTTCGCCGATCCCGCAACCTACGACCTGGTTGGCGAAGACGACCGCATCAACGTGCTCGACCTTCCACCGGTGCCCGGCCGCAACGTGCATTGCCAGATCGTCAAGCCCAACGGCACCGTCATCGACTTCGAAGGCGTCCACACGTTCAGCCCCGAACAGGTCGAGTGGTTCTTGGCCGGCAGCGCCCTCAACGTCGTCCGCAAGAAGGTCGCCGACGCCCAAGCCTGAGTCCGGTCAGTGCCCGGTGAAGTTGGCTGGGCGACGCTCGAGGAACGATGCGACGCCCTCACGGTGGTCGTCGCTCTTGAAACAGGCGGCCAGCGCGGCGGTGTGCCGCGCCATGTGGTCGTCGATCGGGGCAGTGAGGCCTTCGTGCACCAGTGTCTTCACCAGGCCGAGGCTGTGTGGCGACCCGGCAGCGATGGCATTTCCCAACTCCACGGCCCGAGTCAGAAGGTCGTCACTGGGCACGACCTCGAGCACGTACCCGAGCCGCAACGCCTCATCGGCGTCGATCATCATGCCGGTGTACAGCAGCCGCAGCGCCTGCTGTACCCCGACGAGGCGCGGCAGCAACCACGTGCCCGCACCGGTGTCAGGCACCAGGCCGCGGTGGACGAAGTTCCATGCGAAGCGAGCATTCGGGGTTGCAAGGCGTAGGTCGCACTGCGAACTGAACTCAGCGCCCATTCCAACCGCTGGCCCATCGATCGCACCGATCGTCGGCTTGCGCGCCTGGGCTATCGGCCACCACAGGTGCCGCTCCTCGGACGACCCCCGCAGTCCGCGGGTTTCACCCGGGATCGTCGCCAGGTCGGCCAAGTCGGTGCCGGCGCAAAACGCGCCTGGAACGCCGGTGATCACCAACACCACCGTTGCCGGGTCGGCGTCTGCCCGTGCGACGGTGGCGATGAACTCACCGAGCATCGCATAGGTCATCGCGTTGCGCTTCTCGGGGCGATCGATGGTGATCACACCAACTTTGCCGTGTGCGGTGTACCGGATGAATTGTCGCTGCTGCTCAGTCACCCCGCCGACCGTAGTCATACAGTGCGAAGATGGATCTGTTGGAGACCTTGCGATCGAACGGTGCCGTCCGCGGCTTCACGAACGACCCGGTGAGCGACGACACAGTCACCACCATTCTCGACACAGCGCGGTTCGCGCCGAGTGGTGGCAACAAGCAACCCTGGCGCGTTGCCGTCGTGAAGGACCCATCGCTGCGCGACACGATGGCTGTACTGATGCGATCCGTGTGGGAGGAGTACTGCGGCGCGAATGCAGTCGGCCTTCGCCCGTTCGCATTCGGGCGATCGGTGGATGCTCCCCCAGTGGCGATACCCAACGCGCTCCTCGACCAGATCCAGTCGGTGCCGGTGGTGCTGGCCATTGCCGCCAATCTGCAGGACATTGCGATCATGGACGGCAATCTCGACCGTCCGCCCGTGGTCGGCGGGGCGAGCATCTACCCGTTCTGCTGGAGCATCCTGCTCGCCGCCCGCGCCTACGGACTGGGCGGCGTGATGACCACCTTCTTGTCGCGCAACGAGGTAGCAGCCGGCCCCGCACTGGGCCTGCCAGCCGATCACGCACTGGTCGCCACGATCTTCCTCGGCACGCCGACCCACCAGAACACCAAACTTCGCCGCCGGCCCGTCAATTCGTTCACCACCGTCGATCGTTTTGATGGAGAATCTCTGCAATGACCGAACTGCACACACTCCCATCCGTCACGGCCGACGAACGCACGACCCTGACCGAGTTCCTCGACTACTTCCGCTCCGTGCTGCTGCGCAAGGCCGATGGTCTCGACGAGATCCAGGCTCGCCAACAGGTGGGCGTCAGCCAGATGGACATGCTGGGCCTCATCCGCCACATGGCGGGTGTCGAGCAGTCGTGGTTCAGCCAAGCCTTCGCGGGTAACGACGAGCCCGAGGTGTGGCCCAGCGACGACGACCCTGACGCCGACTGGCATCACGGCCCGGACGACACACTGGCCGTCGCAGTGGCAGCGATGTATGCGCAGATCGCGAAGGCCCGCGCCGTTGTCGCAGCCGCCGAATCACTTGATCAGGTCACTGCCGTCGACGTCGGCCCACCCGACAACCCGGCGCGCTTCGGTCCCCGCTCCCTGCGCTGGATACTGGTCCACCTGATCGAGGAGTACGCCCGACACTGTGGTCATGCGGACATCATCCGCGAGAACATCGATGGCGCCGTCGACGACTGACGGGAGCGTGCTGTCGGCCGTCAGCTATGGCCACGACGGATAGTCTCGGCCCATGCGCGTCGGCCTGATCATCTTCCCCACTGACAAGGGCATCCAACCAATCGAACTCGGACGCGAGGCAGAGGCCCGCGGATTCGACGCACTATGGTTTCCGGAGCACTCCCACATTCCCACGAGTCGGCGCACTCCGTGGGGTGGTAACGCAGCAGCCCCGCCACTCCCCGAGGAGTACTGGCGCACACACGACCAGCTCATCGCACTCGCTGCCATCGCCGGCGCCACCGAGACCCTCAAGCTCGGCACAGGAATCACGCTGGTCGCCCAGCGCGACCCCATCTGGTTGGCCAAGGAGATTGCGTCGCTCGACATGATCTCGAATGGTCGCGTTCTGTTCGGTGTCGGCTATGGCTGGAACCACGAGGAGATGGAGCACCACGGCGTAGACCCCTCGACACGCCGTCGACTGGTTCGCGAAAAGGTGCTGGCGATGAAGGAGCTGTGGACGAAGGACGAGGCCGAGTTCCACGGTGAGTTCGTCAACTTCGACACGAGCTGGAGCTGGCCAAAGCCGGTGCAACAACCGCACCCTCCGATCATCATCGGTGCCTCGCCCACCCCCTTGCACTTCCGTCACATCATCGAATACGGCGATGCCTGGATGCCCATCGAAGGACGCTTCGCCGTGGACGACAAGTGGGTCGAGCTGCAGCAGCTGGCCACCGCGGCAGGTCGCGATCCATCCACCCTGCAACTCGGAGTGTTCGGCGCCAAGGCGGAGGCAGCACACCTTGCGCACCTCCGCGACATCGGCGCCTCGTTCGTCGCGTTGGGTCTGCCGCCACTGGACCGCGGGGCGGCGCTCGCCGCACTCGACCACTACGCACCGCTGGTCGCCGAGTTCAACGCCTGAAACCTCGCCACCGCTTCCCATCCAGGAGGGAGCATGCTCCGAACTGATGACATCGTGAACGTCACCACCGGGCTGGTCAACGCATCACTTCGACGCGATCACTATGGTTCGCGCCTGTGAGTGCCCTGCAGCGTCGAGCCGTCAGCATCCCCGCGTTGCTTCTCGGTGCCGTCGCGCTCGTGATCCTGCTGCCGCTCTGGCTGCCCCTGGCCGCATTGTCGGACGGTGTCCGACTTCGCTGGCGTCTGCCCACGGTGCGACTCCTCGCGTTCGCGGTGTGTTGGGCGTGGCTCGAAACCATCGGCGTCACAGTGGCGCTCCTGCTGTGGCTGACCGGGCAGCGACGCAACCAGCGCGCGCATTTCGCCCTACAACGGTGGTGGGCAGCACGCCTGATGGGCGCGCTGCAGATGACCACTGGCATCCGGGTCGAGGCTGCGGATGCGAGCAGTCTTTCGCCGGGCCCCGCCATCATGCTGTGCCGCCACGCCAGTCTCGCCGACAGTTTGCTCAGCGCCTGGGTGGTCACCTCCATGGCCCGCATGAACCCGCGCTATGTCCTCAAGAAGGAACTGCTGGCCGACCCCTGCCTCGACATCGTGGGCAATCGGCTCCCGAACTACTTCCTCGACCGTCAGGCACCCGACTCGGCCACTGAGCTTTCCATGCTGCGGATCCTGGCGGCCGGGCTGACTGACGACCAGGTGGCCATCATCTTCCCCGAGGGAACGCGCTCGTCGCCCACGAAGCGAGCGCGGGCATTGGACAAGATCCGCGAACGCGATCCGGCCCGCGCCGACCGTCTGGCCGGCATGCGGCACCTACTTCCTCCGCGACCAGCCGGTACACAAGCGCTGCTGGGCGGCCGCCCGGATGCGGACGTGATCGTTGCCTGGCACGTCGGCTTCGATGGGCTCGACACGTTCGGTGGCATTCTGCGCCACCTGGCTCGGCGGCCGCGGACGGTGCAGTTCCATGCCCGTCGAATTGCGCGCGCCGACGTACCCGGCGGCGCGTCGTTCACGCGTTGGCTCGACGACCAGTGGCTACAGTCCGACCGAGCAGTACATGATCTGCTCCACCCCGAAGGGACATCATGATTGCCTCGGCAACCACCACAGCTCTGACCACAGCAGCGCTCACCATCGCCGTCTTGATGATCTGCACCTGGATCATCAGTCTCATCGTCAAGAACGCCTCCATCGTCGACATCGTGTGGGGCTTCGGGTTCGTCTGTGTCGCCTGGGCCGTGCGACTGAGCGTCGACGGGCTGGCAGCACGCCAGAACCTGCTCGTTGCGATGACGACCATCTGGGGACTACGCCTCGCCACCTATCTCTTCATACGCAACCATGGCAAGGGCGAGGACTACCGCTACGTGCGCATGCGCAAGCACTGGGGTCCGCGCTTCCCACTGATCTCGCTCGGCACTGTCTTTGCAACACAGGGCATCTTGATGTTCCTGGTGTCACTGCCGGTGCAACTGGGTCAGACCGAACTGACACCGAAGTTGGGTGTGCTCGCGTGGGTGGGCGTGGCGCTCTGGGCGGTCGGATTGTTCTTCGAGGGAGTTGGCGATGCGCAGCTGGCACGGTTCAAGAAAGACCCGGCCAACGCCGGTGTCGTCATGGACAAGGGCCTCTGGCGCTACACCCGCCACCCCAACTACTTCGGCGACGCGTGCGTGTGGTGGGGTATCGCCCTGGTTGCAGCCGAGACCACCGTCGGCCGCTGGGGTCTCATCGGCGCAGTCGTGATGACCACGCTGCTGCGTCGGGTCAGTGGCGTGACGCTGCTCGAGAAGTCGCTGGTGAAGCGCCGCAAGGGCTACGTCGAGTACGTCGCCCGCACCAGTCCGTTCGTGCCGCGGCCGCCGAAGAAGGCGTAGTCAGTCGGTGCCGGGCCGACGACGCGTTTCCTTGCCCTGATCGCCCTTGTACCCGGCAGGTAACGCCAGTGCGATCTCCTCCTCGGTGGGCTCGCGCTGCACGCGGCTCTCGGGCGGCAACAGGTCCATCAGCGCCTTCATGATCTTCTTCGTGTCGGCGTCTGCGCTGCGGTAGCCGAGCTTGACGGGCCCGCCCACGGTGATGGTGACAGTGGGTGGGCTGACCAGGTTCAACACGTTGGGCACCCGCGCCGACCGAGGCCACACTTTCTCCGTACCCCACATGCCCACCGGGATCACCGGCACTCTGGCCATGGCAGCCAAACGGGCTGCACCCCAACGCCCCTTGAGCTGTGGGTCGTAGAACGCTTTCCCGCGCGGAATGGTGCCCTGGGGCATCATCGCCACCAGGTCACCGTTGGCCAACGCTTCGACGGCGGCATCCAACGGGCCGTCGCTGCCCGTACCGCGATCGACGCGGATGCCACCCATGGCGGACGCGATCTGGCCGACGACCGGTGCGTCGAAGACTTCCTTCTTGCCCAAGAAGCGGACCGTGCGGTCAGTGCGGGCGATTGTCACGGCCAGCGCTGCGGCATCGAAGTAGCTGCGATGGTTGCCGACGATGATGGCCGGCCCGTCGAGCGGGATGTTCTCCGTGCCGCTGATACGGAACTTGGCGTAGGGAAAGAACAGTGGATGGGTGAAGCTGAGCGCGAGGCGCTGGATCTCCATGTTGACGACGGGGATCTTGGCCATCGATGTCACGTCGTTCACGAGGTCCGCAGCAGCGGAAAGATCGAGGGTGGGCCAGCGCCGAGCCGCAGCCATCAGCTTCATCCGTGGGTCCGGGTTGACGACGAACGGATGCCCAACCGCTGCCAGCAGCGGGGTGTCGTACACACTGTCGCTGTAGGCGAAGCTCTCCGCCATGTCGATGCCGTGTTCCACTGCCCAATCGCGCACCGCAGCCAACTTCCCGGCGCTCCACACGAACGGCCCATCGAGCGTGCCGTCATAGGTGCCGTCTGCGCTGACGCCGTAGCGGGTGGCGACGACATCGTCGAGGCCGAGGAGATCGGCCAGCGGCTTGACCAGGTCGTAGGGGCTTGTGGTGGCCATCACCACCGGCCGACCAGCGGCGCGGTGCTCGGCGAACAGCGGTGCCGCGAGCGGCTGCACCAGCTCTGCCAACGCGGTGGCCGCATTGGTCGCAGCCTGCTGGACAACTGAACGCTGGCGGCCCTTCGAGAAGGTCACGGCCTGGCGCGCCAATGCCATCGACGGCAGCGTCTCACCGATGGTGTTGAACAGCTTGAACAGCATGTTCTCGCCGGGGATGGTGCGGCTGAGCAGCCCTGCCTCGCGCATGGCGTGCGAAAAGACCTCGCCTGATGCTCCGGCGAGCAGCGTGCGGTCGAGATCGAAGAAGGCAGCGCCGTTGGCCGGGGCGGGGTTGGTCATGGCGTCACTGTACGGCAACGCACCCGTGGCGAAAACGGGAAAGGCCCCGCTTGGGGGAAGCGGGGCCTCTCAACCTTTTTGAACCCTGTGATTTGGGGGAACCACATTGTTGGGTTCGTGTCGAGCGCGTCGTTGGGGGACAACACGTTTCGAACAACATGTGAAAGTTATCACGTGAACGAGTGATCTTTCAAGCATATTCGGCAGATAGTCGGTATCGTTTTTAGCGATGGATCTCCGCCAGCTCACCACCCTGGTCGCGATCGCTGATCATGGGACGTTCTCCGCCGCTGCCCGGGCGCTGTACACCGTGCAATCCAATGTCAGCGGGCACATCGCTCGCCTCGAGCGAGAGCTCGGCGTGATACTCGTCGATCGCCAGCGGGGCGGGCTCACCGACGAAGGTGTCGTAGTGGTGGAGAAGGCACGCAGAGTGATGCACGAGCTGGATGACATCGCGGCTGAGATGGCCAGCCGTGGCGACGAAGTGCGCGGCGACACTCGCCTCGGGGTCATCGGCACCACCGCTCGCTGGCTGTTGCCACAGCTCCTCACGAAGCAAGCACAGCAGCATCCCGGCGTGCATGTCACCGTGCACGAGGGCAACACCACCAACCTGCTCCCGCGCCTGCTGGCCCAACAACTCGACGCGATCATCGTCCACCTGCCCGTCGACGAAACCGAAGTCACCGTCGAGCCGCTGTTCGCCGAAGACCTCGTGCTGCTGGTACACACCGGTCACCACCTCGCCAAGCGCAGCACGATGGCGTTGGCCGAGCTGGCGAACGAGCCGCTGATGCTGCCGCCGGTGGGCACCACACTGCGACGCGCCATTGACCGTGCTGCCGCAGGTGTCGGTGTCGAGTTGCAGGCGCAGGTCGAGATCGACGGTGTCCGCCTACTGACATCGCTGGCATTCGAAGGCTTCGGCGCCGCGATCGTGCCCGCCACTGCGGTACCGCGGTGGTTGAAGGGTGACTTCAAGCGCATCGTCGTTCCAGAGCTTCCCCGCCGCGTGGTTGGCTGGGTCCAGCGCCGACGACCCACTCCCGGCCCGCCCACGCGGGCGCTGCAGGCCGCGCTTCGTGAGGTCATTGCCGGCCAGGGAGCGACCCAGCCCGGTCTCTACGTGGGCGCAGACGCCTTTCCTCTGGGTCGCCCCGTCTAGTCTCTTCGCCATGTCTCGTGTCGCGCTGCGCAGCAAGGTGCCAGGCTCCGTTCGCGCTGACGTGCGCGAGTTCGATGGTCGCAGCGTTGTGTGGGTCGAGGTCGACGCCACCGACCGCAAGGGCGCACTGTCGAGCGAGGCGTCATCGATGCTCGAACATGCGGCCCTCACCGCCGGCGCCTCGCGACTACCGCTGGTGGGAGTGCTGCGGTCCAGCGGAGCAGACATCGTCGAGGGTTTTGGCGCGCTCCACGGTTGGGGTAGGGCTGCCCACGCGCTCACCAATTGTTCGGGCGTGGTGCCCACCATTCTCATCGTCGACGGTCCGGCGGTGTCGGGTCCCGCGTTGCTGTTGGGCATTGCCGACCACGTGGTGCTGACCGAAGCGGCCTATGCATTCGTCAGCGGACCGACCATGGTGGCTGACTTCACTGGCGTGGTCATCGACAATGACGAGCTCGGCGGCGCGGCCAGCCACAGCCGGTACAGCGGTGCGGCCACCCTGGTCGCTACTGACCTCGAGCAAGCCATCGATATGGCCAGCCAGTTGCTGGCGTACTTCCCCCAGCACAACGACCAAGAAGCACCGCTGTGGCCCACAGACGACGAGATCGCGCGCCAGACGCCCGAAGCGGGCGCCCTGATTCCTGCGACCTCCACCGGCAGCTACGACGTACGGGCAGTCATTCGCTCGCTCGCCGACGACGGCGAGCTGCTGGAGCTGCGACCCCGGTGGGCGGCAAACGTGGTGACGGCCCTCACCACCATCGGCGGTATGCCCGTGGGAGTCGTGGCCAACCAGCCGCTGGCCCTGGCCGGCACACTCGACATCCCGGCCTCGCAGAAGGCAGCGCGTTTCGTCGCCACCTGTGACGCGTTCAACCTGCCCATCATCACCCTGGTCGATACGCCCGGCTTCTACCCCGGCAAGGACCTCGAGTGGCGCGGCATGATCCGCCACGGCGCGCAACTGGTGTTCGCATACGGGCGCGCCACCGTGCCACGCATCTGTGTCATTCTGCGGAAGAGCTACGGCGGGGCCTACATCGTGATGGACAGCAAGGAGATGGGCAACGACCTGTGCCTTGCGTGGCCATGGGCCGAGCTGGCCGTGATGGGTGCCGGTCAGGCCGCCGCGATTCTCCAGCGACGAGCAACGCCCGAGGAGCGGGCGGCGTTCGAGGCCGACTATTCACAACGGTTGCTGAATCCGTACATCGCTGCCGAGCGTGGTTACGTCGACGCCGTCATCGACCCAGCCGAGACTCGCCAGATCATCGGCGAAGCGCTACTGATGCTGATCGACAAGCGCGAGCGCCTGCACTCGCGTCCGCACGACAACACCCCGCTCTAGCCAATCTGGCAACGGATGTCGCGGTCGGTTGGGACACGATCGACCCCGCGCCGCTAGTCTCAACCGTTCGGGGGACAAAAGCCCTCATCAACCACACCGTGTCACCGAGGGGAACAACATGCCCGACACCATCACCATTACCGACGATCGCACGGGAAAGACCGTCACCGTTCCCATCGTGGGCGGAGTATTTCCCGCGACGGCGGTTCGAGAGCTCGATCCGTCGCTGTTCATCTACGACCCTTCGTACATGCAGACAGCCGCTTGCAAGAGCGCCATCACCTACCTCGACGGCGAGAACGGCATCCTGCGGTACCGCGGGTACCCCATCGAGCAACTGGCCGAGAAGAGCACCTACCTGGAAGTGGCGTACCTGTTGCTCAACGGCGAGTTGCCCGACGCTGTACAGCTCGCCAAATGGAACAACGACGTCATCCACCACACGTTCATCCACGAGAACATGCGCAAGCGCTTCGTCGATGGTTTCCACTACGACGCACACCCGATGGGCATGATGGTCAGTGCCATGAGCGCGCTCGGCACGTTCTACAACGACGCTCGAGAGATCCACAACAAGAGTGTTCGCGACAAGCAGATTCTGCGGCTCATCGCGAAGATGCCGACGCTGGCGGCCATGTGCTATCGCTTCTCGGTGGGTCTGCCATTCGTCTACCCCGACAACGACCTGTCGTTCCCGGGCAACTTCCTCAACATGATGTGGCGCATCGGTGGCTACGAGATCGACCCACGTCTCGAGCGGGCAATGGACGTGCTGTTCATCCTCCATGCAGATCATGAGCAGAACTGCAGTACCACCGCCATGCGTGTCGTCGGGTCCAGCCAGGTCGACCCGTACTCGGCAGCAGCTGCCGCTGCTTCAGCGCTGTACGGCCCGCTGCACGGTGGTGCCAATGAAGCCGTCGTGCGCATGCTCACCGAGATCGGCAGCATCGAGAATGTACCGGCCTTCATCGAAGAGGTGAAGAGCGGTGACGGCACGCGCCTGATGGGCTTCGGCCACCGCGTCTACAAGAACTTCGACCCGCGGGCCACCATCATCAAGAAGACGGCATACGACGTCTTCGAGGTCACCGGTAAGAACCCGCTTCTCGATATTGCCCTGAAGTTGGAAGAGGCCGCTCTCAGCGACCCGTACTTCATCGACCGCAAGCTGTATCCCAACGTCGACTTCTACTCCGGCCTCATCTATCAGGCACTCGGGTTCCCCGTCTCGATGTTCACCGTGCTGTTCGCCATCCCGCGCACCGTTGGCTGGTTGGCCCACTGGCAAGAACTGCTGGGCGACAAGGACCAAAAGATCAGCCGCCCACGCCAGTGGTACAGCGGCGAAGGCACCCGCGACTACGTGCCGATCACCGCCCGCTGACCACCGGCACACGCTGCGAAACATCTGAGAAACTCTGCGGCACCGTCCTTCCCCGCTGTTGCACTCCTCCGTATGGTGTGCAGCGATGGTTGCGCAGCGAATTCTCGTCGTCGACGACGAACCCACGGTTCGAGAGGTCATCGCGCACTACCTCACCCGTGCGGGCTATGAGGTTCGCGAGACGGACCGCGGGGATCTGGTCGTCGACGCGGTCGCCGAGTTCCAACCTGACCTCATCGTGCTCGACATCATGCTGCCGGGTTCCTCGGGCCTCGACTTCCTGCGCGCGTCGAGCGGCGATCGTGTCCCGGTGATCCTGCTCACCGCCCGGGTGGAGGAGGCGGACCGAGTGCTCGGTCTGGAACTCGGTGCCGACGACTACATCTCCAAACCGTTCTCGCCACGCGAGTTGGTGGCCCGTGTTCGGACCGTGCTTCGCCGTGCCCAACCCATTCCTCTCGCATCACCCGTGCTCGAATTCGATGGTGGGCTGCGCATTGACATGCCGGCCCGAGAAGTGACGCTCGATGAGCAGGCGATCTCGTTGACCGCCAAGGAGTTCGACCTGCTTGCCTTCCTCGCGCAGGCTCCTCGCCAGGTTTTCTCGCGCGCGCAACTGCTCCACCACGTGTGGGATTCGTCACCCGATTTCCAAGACCCCGCGACGGTCACTGTGCACGTCCGCCGTCTGCGCACCAAGATCGAGGCCAACCCGGACCAGGCACGATGGATCACCACGGTCTGGGGCGTCGGTTACCGGTTCGAGCCGTGAACTGGCGTCTCGTGCTGTGGCTGGCAGCGCTCGTGGCCGGCGCCGGCGTGCTCGCGGAGATACTCCTGGCCCCGGCGACGGCCCACGACCGCTGGCAGTTGTTCGTGATCCTTGCTGCGCCTGCCGTCGTGACCGCAGCGCTGGTCCCCCTGTTGCGGCGCTGGGTCGCCACCCGAGCAAGCGTGGCAGGAGCAGCATTGGTGGTCGCGCTGTGTTCGCTGGCGCTGGGCGCCGTGACCACATCCGCTGCATCCAACGCGATGTTCCTCTCCCCCCACGACTACCGCCTGTTCCTGGTGGTGCTCGTGTTGTCGTGCGGAATTGCACTCGTGGTCGGCACGCAGCTCACCAGGCCGCTCGCTCGTGACATCGCCCGCCTCGGTGACGTTGCCGAGCAGGTTGCGTCCGGGGATTTCACGGCGCGCACCGAGATCCGCCGCAATGACGAAGTCGGCCGCGCCGCCGCCGCCGTGGACGCGTTGGTCGGTTCGTTGAAGGCGGCGGCCACCGAACGCGAGCGGCTGGCAGCGGCACGGCAGATGCTGTTCACGAGCATCGGTCACGACCTGCGCACGCCGCTGGCAGCAATGCGAGCGGCGGTCGAGAGCTTGCAGGACGGTGTTGCCCCAGATCCAGACCGATACCTGGGTGTGGTCGGCAACGAACTGGACAACGTGGAAGCACTCCTGGAGCAGTTGGTCGAGTTCGCTCGCATCGAATCAGGCCAGCACACGCACGAACGCGAGACCGTGTCGGTCGCAGAGATCGCGCACGAGGCCGTCGAGGCACTCACCCCAGTTGCAGATCGGCGCAGCGTACGAATGGTGTTGCACGCCGACGGGTCTGCCAACATCATGGCGAATCAGCTCGATGTCAGTCGCGCCCTGCGCAATTTGGTCGAGAACGCCATTCGCCACTCCCCTGCCGATGGCCTGATCACCGTGACTGTCAGCGGCGCCGATCGCGGCGTGTCGGTGGTTGTCGACGACGAGGGCGACGGCTTTCCAGCCGATTTCCGCGCCCACGCCTTCGATCCCTTCACCCGCGCCGACCCGGCGCGCGCCACCCGCAGCGGCCACGCCGGCCTCGGACTGGCCATCACCCGCGCCCTCGTCCAACAACACGGCGGGCGGGTCTGGCTGGCCGACGGCCCCGGCGGCGACGTACATCTCTGGTTTCCCCCCAAGGAGCACGCATGACCACAACCCCTCGCAAGTTCGCGGCAATGGCCGGATTGGTCGCCGGAGGGCTCGCCGTAACGCTCGGCATGCTCATCGCTGCCATCACGCAGGTCGTCTCGCCGATCGATGCAGTCGGCAGCGAAGTGATCGACCATGCCCCGCTATGGCTCAAGGAGCAGGCGATCGAGTGGTTCGGCACCGATGACAAGTTGGCGCTGCGTATCGGCATCATCAGCATTTTGGCCATCGCCGCTGTCGGCGTTGGTCTACTGGCAACCCGTCGTATCTGGTGGGGTGTTGCAGGCATTGCTGTGTTCGGTGTCGTCGGCGCGGTTGCTGCTGCGAGTCGCCCCGGAGAGAGCGCTGGGGCCGCCGTGCCCAGTGTCGTCGGGGCAGTTGCAGGGGCAGCCGTCCTCTACAGACTTGTCCAGCAGCGCATCGCGGAGGGTGCCGCCCCCGAGACGTCTGCTGTTTGGGACCGTCGCCGGTTCTTGATGACCGGCGGTATCACCGCCGCTGGCGCCGTCGTTGCCGGCGGAATTGCTCGGGGCGTCGAGGAGCGACGCGTCAATCGGATCCGCGAGAGCATCCAGGCACCACTGCCTCCCATCGATGCTCCCGCTAGCGATGCTCCCGCTAGCGATGCTCCTGCCACTCAGGCAACCCCCGAGATGCAGGACATTCCACCCGACGCCGAGCTGTTCGACGAGACGCCGTACATCACTCCCAACGACGAGTTCTACCGAATTGACACTGCCCTCTCGTTCCCGAACGTCGACATCGACAGCTGGAGTTTCGAGATCAAGGGGATGGTCGATACGCCGATGAAGTTCACCTACGCCGACCTGCTCGCGCTTCCACAGGTGGAACGTACGGTCACGCTCTGTTGCGTGTCGAACGAGGTCGGCGGCGACCTGATCGGCAATGCCGTCTTTCGTGGAGTGATGCTGCGCGATCTGCTGGACAAGGCGGGTGTCCAAGCCGGTGCCGAGCAGGTGTACAGCACCAGCCTCGACGGCTGGACCTGCGGCTTCCCGGTGGAGATCGCCTTCGACGGTCGCGACGCGATGGTCGCCATCGGGATGAACGGTGAGGCACTGCCACTGGAACACGGCTATCCGGCCCGGCTCGTCGTGCCCGGCCTTTACGGCTACGTGAGCGCCACCAAGTGGTTGGCCGAGATCAAGCTCACCTCGTGGGACGACGAGGGCTACTGGGTCCCACGTGGCTGGGCAGCGCGTGGCCCGGTGAAGACGCAATCACGAATCGACGTGCCACGTAACCGCAACGTATCAGCTGGCAAGCAGGCCATTGCGGGGGTGGCGTGGGCACAGCACCGGGGCATCTCGAAGGTGGAAGTCCAGGTGGATGACGGCCCGTGGCAGGTGGCCACGCTGGCCGCCGACGTCAGTATCGACACCTGGCGGCAGTGGTTGCTGGAGTGGGAGCCGACACCTGGAAAGTACACGGTGCGCGTGCGGGCCACCGACATGACCGGTGAAACGCAGACCGAGGAGGAAACATACGTCGCTCCCGATGGCGCAACCGGCTACCACACCATCCGAGTCACCGTCGAGTAGCCGCGCTCAACCGATCGTGATCACGATCTTGCCGGCATTGGCGTTGGTGGCCATCAGATCGTGTGCCTTCGCAATCTCCTCGAATGCGAACTGACAGTCGATCACCGGGCGCAGCACCCCATCATCGAACAGTGGCAGCATCTCGGCAGCGAACCGGCGGGTCACGGCTACCTTCTCCTCGATCGGCCGAGCTCGCAGGGTAGTGCCGATCCAGTGGGCGCGTTTGCCCATCAGGAGCCCGACATTGACCTGCACGCTGCCACCGCCCATCAGTCCCACCTGCACGATCGTGCCCCGCTGAGCGACTGCCTGCAGGTTGCGGTCGATCTCCTCGCCACCAACGACGTCGAGGATGGTGTCGAAACCACCGGGCACTGCCGCTGTCGCCTGCGCCAACCAGTCGTTCGGTGAGCGATCGAGCACCAGGTCTGCGCCGAGCGAGCGACACAGTGCGGCCTTGCCCGCCGAGCATGTGACTGCGATTCGTGCGCCGATGGCCTTCGCGATCTGGATGGATGCTGAGCCCACACCCGACGCCCCTGCGTGCACCAGCGCCCAGCGCCCGCTCGTCAGCCCACCCTGCACCACCAGCGCGTCCCATGCCGTCAGGAACACCTCGGGAATGGCAGCCGCCTCCGGTAGCGACAGTGATGTGGGCACCGCCAGCAGTTGGCGCTCGTGGGTACAGATCTTCTCTGCGTACGCGCCACCGGCCTCGATGCCCATCACCTGATCGCCAACCTGCCACATCGCTGCCCGTGCCCCCCTGCCGATCACCGTGCCGGCGAACTCGAGGCCGGGTATCTCGGGCTGCAGTCGACGCGGGTCTGGGTACATGCCCATGCGCTGTAGGAGATCGGCACGGTTCAGCGCGGTGGCAGCAATCGCCACCAATACCTCGTCGGGCCCCGGAACAGGGTCAGCTACGTTCTCGATGGTGAGCACTTCGGTCCCACCGTGTGTGTGGAGTACAACTGCGCGCATCGTGGCAGTCTCACACGTCAGTGCACCGAGAGCACGCGCGCGAGACCGGCAACCGGGACGTCTGGCAACTACCGATTGACATCCAGGTGATACACGAAGGCCAGGCCTTTGATGCCGTCCCAGTCCTCGTCATTGTCCGAATCGCGCACGAAACCCATTCGCTCGTACAGCCGCTGCGCGCCAGGCATCGTCTCCAGCGTGTGGATGCGGATTCGCAGGCGCCCGTCGGCACGAGCAGCGTCGATGCACCACTGCACCATTGCTGCGCCAACGCCGCTGCCCTGCGCGGATGGATGGACACCGAAGTAGCGGAAGCTGGCAGCGTCATCGTCGTCGAACTCACCATGCGGTCCGCTCATGTCGGGCAGGTAGGTGAGACAGCCCACAAGCTGTCCGCCGTCGACGGCAACGATCACGCGCGAGTCCTGGGCTCGACTGGCAACATCACCGAGGCGCACGTCGTACTCGTCGTCGCGCGGGTAGCCCGCCAGCCGGAAGTACGCCCCCTGCACGATGGCCCCGGCTGCGGCCACATCGTCGCCAGGTTGCAGGTCACGAACTTCAAGGGTCACGACGGCCACCCCGCTCGCAGCTTGCCGGCCGAGAACGACAGCGGCTCGGGCAACGTGCGCGTCTCGGCGATTGCGGTCATGAAGTTGCCGTCACCGCTCCAGCGAGGCACCACATGCACGTGCAGGTGCTCGCTGATGCTGCCACCCGCCGCGCTGCCCATGTTGATGCCCACGTTCACCCCACCCGGGCTGTACGCGGCCTTCACCGCCCTCACCGCGTCGGTGACGGTCGGCCACAGTTCGCCGACCTCCTCGACGGTGAGTTCCTCCAGCGTCGCGACCTCTCGATAGGGCAACACCATCAGATGCCCGGACGTGTACGGAAAGGCGTTGAGGATCGCGAAGGTGAGCGCGCCTCGGTGCACGATGTGCGTGGTCTCGTCGTCGAGACCGGACGCGAGGATCTGGGTGAAGACGCTGCCCGTGGCGCCGACCTCGCGGGCGCCTGCGGCGTTGACGTACTGCGAACGCCAGCCGTTCCAGATGCGATCGAGTCGAGTCACACCTAGAAAATAGCTGGCGCCTCCCCAATGCGCACGGTACGCTGCAGTTGTTCGGTCGGAAACGCCGCCGGCGCGAGACGAAAGGGAGGTAGTGACATGAGAACCGTCCCCTCCCAGTTCCGCGCCCCCGTTCTCCACTAGGCACCCAGAGTCCTCACAGGCCATACCGGCCGGCTCGGTGCCAGAACTTTCCGCACCGAACCCCGCAAGGAGCCCTCCAGTGGCAACGCGTTCCCGCCGTCGATTCGACGACGACGATTTCACCGAGTTCCCCCCCGTCCGACCTACCCCTGCCGTCGAGCTCGACACCGACCTCGAGCCGCGCTGGAGCACGTATCCAGATGCCATGCACGGGCCTTCACCCCTGCCGTCGTGGGTGATCACCTCTCCCAACGCCATCGACACCGACCTCGGAGTGATGAAGACCGGCAAGGAGGCCGACGTCTCGTTGCTGCGCCGCGAGCACGATGGCGCTGCATCGCTGATGGCACTCAAGCAGTACCGCAGCGCACAGCACCGCATGTTCCATCGCGACGCCGGGTACCTCGAGGGTCGCCGGGTGCGCCGTAGCCGAGAGAACCGGGCAATGGCCACGCGCACCGAGTTCGGTCGCGACCTGATCGCCGGCCAGTGGGCCGCTGCTGAGTTCGCCGTGCTCAGCAAGCTCTGGTCCGTCGGAGCCGCTGTCCCCTACCCCGTGCAACTCACGGGAACCGAGTTGATCATGGAGTTCATCGGCGACGACGATGGCTGCGGCAACGGCATCGCTGCGCCGCGCCTCGCGCAGCTACGCCCGACCTACGAGGAGGGCGACGACCTGTTCGGTCAGCTCCGCGATGCGCTCACCAAATTGACCGAAGCCGGCTACGCCCACGGTGACCTGTCGGCGTACAACATCCTGGTGCACCACGGACGCCTGGTGCTGATCGACGTTCCCCAGGCCGTCGACATCGTCGGCAACCCGCAGGGTTTCGAGTTCCTGCGACGCGACTGCGAGAACATCTGCACCTGGTTCCACACGCACAGCGTCCCCGCCGACCCAGCCGAACTGCAGCGTCATCTCCTACGCGGCATCACCTGACGATTCCGGTTTGTGTCAACAATCCGGTCTCACAGCCCCAGCTCACAGTCCGACAGCCTTTACGTAAAACGGGTGGGGGCTGGAATGGCTAGACGTTGGCGAGTTGGGTGGAGATCTCTGCGTGCAGGCGGGCGACGAACTCGTCGAGGCCGACATCGCGTTCGACCTCGCCGCCGCGCGGGTTGACGCCCAGCGAGTTGTTGGCAACGTCGTCGTCGCCCACGACCAGCACGTACGGCAGCTTGTCCATCTTGGCCGTGCGAATGCGCTTGCCCAGTTGGTCGCTCGCATCGGTGGCCTCCACACGGAAGCCCTCGCGCTGCAGACGCTCGACGACGAGATCGGCATACCCCTGATGGGCCGCAGCAACGGGTAGCACCCGCGCCTGGACCGGAGCCATCCAGGTGGGGAACGCTCCTGCGTAGTGCTCGACGAGTACACCGAAGAAG
>DAORTY010000004.1:0-14213 GCA_035432905.1 Ilumatobacteraceae bacterium
TAGATCCCGTCAATCTTTCCCTCAGACGGCCCAACCCACCGGCACACCCGGACCGCACACGCGGCATGAACCGCGATGAGCGCCGCCCGGGGTGCAGTATGAGAGATATGAATGCGGACGGGTCATGACTGCAGAAGAACGCCATCACTCGTCGGGTCCGCTGGTCGTTGCTGTCATGTTGGCGTTGACCGCTGGTTTTGTCGACGCCTACGTATTTCTGGGGGTCGCTCCGGTCTTCGTGGCCAACATGAGCGGCAACCTGATTCGGCTCGGATTGGCCATCGGGGCACGCGACGGCCACGCACTGGCGCTGTCGCTGGTGGCGATCACAGGGTTTCTCTCATCTGCGGTGGTTGGTTCGGCGCTCAACGACGTGCGTGTTCGCCACCACGGCCATCCCAGCGCCGCCCGTTTGCTCACCCTGGAGACCGTCGCACTCACTGCGCTGTGCGCCACGGTCATGGTTGCGCAGCCCAACCCGGGCACGGTGACGGCAAGTTCCTACCTCGCAATTCTGATCGGATCGACCGCGATGGGTCTGCAGGCCGTGTCACTCCGTCGAGTGGGCAGCATTGCCGTCTCGACGACCTATGGCACCGGCGCGATCGTTCGGATCGGCGAGAAGATCGCTCTGGGTCTACGACGTGCCGAACGCGGGTCCGACGTGCGGCGACGCGCCACGATCTACGTGATCGCCACGATCCTCGTCGGCTATGTCACCGGTGCCGCCATCGCCGCGGCAGTGGATGTCACCAGCAGAGCCTGGCTCGTCGTGCCGGTCATCGTCTGCGCCACCGCGGCCTACCTCGCCCATCGCAGCGCAGCTGCCCAGGCAAGGGAGCTGGCGCTGGCTTCAGCCTGACCCCGTCCTTGCAGCGGTCAGCGACGCACGAGACGCACACAGCACGCCTCCGCATCCGGCGCGAGCACCGCGTCGAGGCCGACGTCACCCAACTCCCCGACTGCGGCGCTGATCATGGCGTAGTTCATGCCGCAGATGAGATCCGTGTGTCGCTGCGCCACGAGCCGGAACGGGCAGTTGCGCAACAGCACAGTGCCGTCATCGCGTTCGTGCGGTTCGAAGCCGTGCTCCCGTAGGACGTCGAGCACGGTCGAAAAGGCATCACCAGACTTCCCGCCGCTGATACGCGCCGTCATCACCCGTGCGAGTTGGCGGCCGGCGTCGGCGGCGACAGACGCGACGGCGACGGCGACATCGCCGCCGTTGGCCTGGACGTCGGCAATGGCGTCGGCCAAGAGCCGACCGACGAACTCATAGTCCCGCGGTGGAAGCGAGACGTTGAAGTCACTGCGGGTTCGTCGGTACACCTTTGCCGGTCGGCCCGCACCCGGGCCGGTTCGGCCCGTGAGGCGTTGGTACTCGACTTCGAGTAGGCCATCATCGGCCAGTCGATCGAGATGGTGCGCCGACACGCCCCGCTGGAGCCCGGTGGCGTCGGCGGCCTCATCACGCCCGACCCACACTCCCGCCGCCACGACGTAGTCGTAGAGGATGCGCCGGTTGGGTTCACCCAACGCGCTCACCGCCGACAGATGATCCCCGCGAGTCGACTGCTGGTCCATGGGCCCAGCGTACGCTCTAACGCAAACATTTTCTTGCTCTAGAGGCGAGGAGGTCCTACTATCACAAGTATCCACTGTTTGTAGAACGAACTCAGCGAGTCCGGGCTCGACACGATCTGGGAGGTGTCGCGATGAGGCGATTTTCAATTCGGCCGACGTTGACGATGAAGGGCCGTACGTCCAAGGGACTGCGCGGTTGGTCGGGAAAGCCGTTGCACCCTCCACTGACCGACGTGCCGATTGCGGCCTACATCCTGGCGGCAATATTCGACGTCATCTCCGTCGTGGGCGGCAACGACCACGCATGGGCCAACGACTTCTGGCACGCCGGCACCTACACCGTGGTCGCCGGCTTCGCAGTCTCGGTGTTCGCCGCGCTCACCGGCCTCGCCGATGCACGAACATCGTCAGAGGCAGGGACGCAGGCACGTCGCACGATCAACACTCACGCGACCATCATGATCGTGGCCACGTTGTTGGCGCTCGCCAACATGATCTGGCGGCTCAGCGGCTACAACACTGAAGCAGTCACTCCGACTGCAATCATGATCCTGTCGATCATCATCGCCCTGACGGTGTCGATCGGTGCCACGTTCGGCGGCAGCCTCGTCTTCGAGTACGGCTTCAACGTCGAAACCGCCGGCGACCACCCGGTCTGGCACAAGTCCGAAATCGACGTGTTCCCCGGTCAGCACGGCGGCGACGACACCTCGGCCTGACCAGCGGTCAGCGCAGGATCAGGCCGATCCGCCCGATGTCCGCCAGCGCGTCGGCCGCCACGAATTCGACGGCCCCACCCGCTCTGACGACGTGCTCGATGAGCTCATCGACGGGATCACTCAACACGTTGGGCCCCAGGTCGTCAGCCGGCACCAGCCGGCCGGCGTCCTCGCGCACCGGGGTGCCGCGGTAGTCCTCCTCGACGACCAGGAGGTGGCCCCGACCCTGACGCATTGCACGCCAGGCGTCGTCGAGACCCACCACAGCATGATCGCTGTGGAACGCCTCGCTCAGTCGACGCACCGCTTCGCCGCGGCGAGCCTTGAGGTGGTCACGCAGGATCGGCCACGCCGCCTGGCCCAGTTCATGTGCACTGGAATGGTCGTGCGCGCCGTCGATTCGTCCGATGACGAGGTGTGCGTTGCGGCTGACCTTCTCGTACAGCGAGGTCGAGCGCTTCACGCCGGCGATGACCAGTGGAAGTTCGTCGCCGCGCCCTGCTTGGGTGACTGCCAGGTCGACGCTGCGATAGAAGTTCCGCCACTGCTCCTTGTCGTCGCGCCCCGTCGGTTGTGCGAATCGTCCTGCGATCGCCCGCAGGTCTCGCGGCACGATGTCGGCGGTGAACGGAAAACCATGGTCCGTCACCTCGGTGAGCTCGTCGCGGACCGCTTCGAACAGCCGAGTCGCCCGATCAGAGATCACCAACAGGCGATAGCGCGGGCTACGACGCAAACCTTGAACCAGGAACCTCGTCGCCGGCGTGGGCCCTAGCGCCACGGCGCTGCGCACAGGGAACGACAGCAGATGTGTGTCGGACCACTCGGCGGTGGCGACGATGATCACACCGTGGGCACCGCCACTCATGTCGACGCCTGCCAGCGCGGCGTCCAACCGGCGCAGGATCGCCGTCGCAACTTCTTCTCTCGCGGCCTCGCGCACCTGGCTGCGGGCGTCGGTGAAGAGATTTCGGAGCCGGATTCGATCCTGGTCGTTGTTCGGCCGCCGCCGATCGAGCGGCGCGGTGATCGTCACGACAAGGTCAGCCTCCACTTTCAAGAGTTCTGCGACCAGCGATGGCATCACGAGGGAGGCGGGCTGTTTCGTTGAAACCGTCATTGAGGCTCCTTGCATCCGGCGAATACGGTCAATGATGCCCAAGGACATGGCCCGGCGGAATGGGTGAACCTCACATGAGTCACGGCTCGGAGTGTGGCGTTCACACAGGCGGGGTGCAACGCAGGCCGAGGGTTGCGGCAGACTGGCACCATGTGGCGCACGTTCGACGTCGGTGCGGTGGCCGAAACGCTGGCTCGTGACGGAGCGGAGATCGTGGCCGGCCGCGGTGGCTCGACGAGAATCGTGAGCCGAGCCCAGATCGCAGCGACGGTCGACGATCTGCGCCGGGTGGGCCCCCACGAACTGATCGTCGTCAACCAGGACACACTGCTCGCGGTGCACGACGCGTGGAACGTGGTGATCGCCGGCCTCCACGCCGCCGGTGTCGCTGCCCTCGTCGTGCGCTGCGACCGTGTCGGTCTCCTGCCGGCCGAGCTGGCCGCGGCGGCGGATCGAACCGACTTCCCCGTGATCGCTGTTCCCGGTACAGCCGGATTGGGTGACGTCACCGCCATCGTGCTCGATGCACTGCTGGCCACGCAACGGCGACGTCTGGATCGATTTCTGGAGATCCACCAGCGATTCACCTCCATCATGCTCTCGGGCGGTGGTGCAGCCGAGATTGCGATGACGCTGCACGCGTTGGTGGAGTACCCGATCGTGATACTCGACGATGCCGGTCGCCCGATCGCTGCAGTCCCTTCCGATGCTGACCTCGCAGCGGTTACGACCAGCGGGGTTCGACAAAATATCTCGGCAGGAGACCACCACTACGGCGAGATCGTGGTGCTCAGCGGCGCAGTGCCCATCGAGGACGACCGCATGCTGGCGCTCGAACGGGCATCCATCGCAATTGCCGTCCGCCTCGCACATGCGAGCGCTGTCGCCGCCGAGCAGGAACGATTCGCTGCGACCACACTCGAAGAGTTGATCGCCGGCCATGCCGGTGGATGGACCGATGTCTCGGAACGGGCGACCAGTTTCGGCTGGGACCTGTCGCGCCCACGAGCGGTCCTGCTCGCCTCGATCGACCCACCCACCGATCACTCCACCCTGCCGGTGGCCCTCGCGACGATCGCGGCGGCGGCTCGGGCCACCCTCGGCCGCGACGCGATCGTGTGGACCCGAAGTTCCACGATCGCGGCGCTCGTCGCACCGGCCTCGGACAGCTCCTCAGAGCGGCGCCAGCTCGCCGAATCTCTGCGCCGCGAACTCGACGATCGACTGCGAGCAGTGACGGTCAGCATCGGGGTCGGACGCCGCGTCGACGACCCGGTGTTGCTCCCGCGCAGCTTTCTCGAGGCGAGCCGTGCGGTGGATGTCGGCCGGTGGGCCAAGGGGCGCCATGTCACTGAGGTCTTCGACGAGCTGGGCCTCCAACGCCTGCTCGCGTTCACCCCCACCGACGACCTCGCCGACTTCGTCGATCACTCGATCGGACCGCTCGTGGAACACGATCGCGTGCACGGCACGGACCTCGTCGAGATGCTCAGTGTCTGGCTGGAGACACGCAACATGGCCCAGGCCGCGCGACACGTCCACGTGCACTACAACACGTTCAAGAACCGACTCGATCGGATCGAATCGATCCTCGGACCTGTGTTGACGGACGCAGCTCGAACCCTCGAGTGTGAGGTGGCGATCTACGTCTCGCGTCACTACGACGGGCCATGGACCTCGCTGCGAGGCGTGTGACAACCTCACAGGAATTTCGTTTGATCCTGTCCGCTCTCCCCATCCACAGAGATGGTTCTCGCAGCGACAATAACGGCACACAGTTCACGCCTAAGGAGGCTCTCATGTCCCCCACAATGTTGGCAGTGCCAGATGCCAAGTCGCTCGTGGCCGCTTCAAAGTTGCAAACGCTGTTACCCAAGTTCGTCGCGCTCACGCTCGATGCCAAACAAGCCCATTGGAACGTGACCGGCGCAGCGTTCTTGCCCGTCCACACGCTGACCGACGAGTTCGCCGTTCTGCTGCGCACCTGGACCGACCGCATCGCCGAGCGGGCCGTCGCCCTCGGGATGGCAGTCGATGCTCGCCCGACGACGGTGGCCGCGTCGGTGCCGCGGCCGTTCCCGACCGGCTGGGTGTCCGACAACGAAGCCATTGCGGAGCTCGTCGGCCGCATCGACGAGCTCACCGTGGCCATTCGGCATTCGGCAAGCGACCTCGAGAGCTCTGACATCGTCGCGCACGATGCAGTCGTCGAAGCGCTCGAGGGATTGGAGAAGTACCGGTGGATGTTCCTCGCGACATCCCGCTGAGCTTCGTCTCGACATGATCGGCGGCGTGATCGAGGTGTTCGCAGTCGGGGCAGCTCGAGCGAACGACGTCGGACACGTCGCCAAACGGCTGGGTGGTCTCGCGTCGGGCGGGCCGTCACGGGTCCGAATCAACTGCAGTAGGGTCACGGCGATCGATTGCGAGGTCGTCGCCGTGCTCTCGACCGCGGCCAGTGCGCTCGCCCATCGTGGTGGCTCGATTCAATTCGTGGACGTACCGGAAGGACTCGGGTTCTGACAATGACGACTCATGGCACCACGCAGGCCTTTGCGAACTGGAAGGAGTTGGTCACGTTCAACGACCATGGTCCGTCGCTGACCACCCTGGTCGCCACTCCCCACCTGAAGGCCGTCCTCGTCGGTCTGCGGGCTGATCAGGCAATCCCTGCCCACCCGTCACCCGAGGCTGTGTACCACTTCCTCCAAGGCAGCGGCACGATGACCGTGGACGAACAGGACTTCAGCATCGAGGTCGGCGTGACCATCGTCGTCGCGGACGGCAGCCAACGCGGGATGCGGGCCACGTCCGACATCGTCTTCCTGGGGACGACCGTCCCGGCGGGCCTCACGACCTGAACGCTCAGTCGGCGCGTCCGCCACTCGGCTGATACATCACGGTCTTCACCTTCGAGGTGGGGCGGGGTCCGATCGACCGCAACGGTCGTGGCCAGACCGACACCCGTCGCCTTGATGGCCAAATGGGGCGCCGAGACACACCCTTACAGGACGACCTCGATCAGACGGGGTCCGTGGTGGCTCATCGCCGAGGCGAAGGCATCGCGGAAACCGTCCACCGTGTCGGCGCGTACGGCCTCGACACCCATCCCTGCCGCGAGCGACACCCAGTCGAGGTTCGGATTGCCGATGTCGAGCATCGAGAGCGCCTTGGGACCGCTCTCGGCTCCCACACGCTGCAACTCGATGTTCAGAATTCCGTAGGAGCGGTTGGCGAAGATCACGGTGGTCACATCGAGCCGCTCGCGCGCCATCGTCCACAGCGCCTGCACCGTGTACATGGCACCACCGTCGCCGTGAAGGCAGACAACTTTGCGATCCGGGCTCGCCACCGCCGCGCCGGCCGCCAGCGGCAGTCCCTGACCGATCGCACCGCCCGTGAGCGACAGGCAGTCGTGGGGAACAGCGGTGGCCAGCGCGAGCGCAGCACCGAGACCGGAGGTCGCGGCCTCGTCGGACACGATTGCGCCCTCGGGAAGCAACCGGGCGACGATGGTGCCGACACTGAATTGGTCCAGCCGTCCCGTCGGCTCATCACCGAGCGTGAACGGTGCGACGGTGAGCCCGGACGCGGGAGCACACAGCTCGTCCGCCACCGCTTCGAGGGCGCCGACGCCGTCTTCATGTGGATGGGCGAGGTACGAAATCGCGGCTCCTTCTGGGGAGCACCAACTCGGCTTGCCCGGGTAGGCGAAGAAGGCAACCGGTGGAGTCGAGCCGACGAGGATGATGTGTTCGAACGGCTCCAGCGTGGACACCAGTTGCTCGACGAAGTACGGCAGGCGATCAACCATCACCCGTCCGGCACCGCGCTCGAGCCGCGGGGCGAACGTGTCGCAGAACAGATGAGCACCTGTTGCCGCGGCGATCCTGCCGGCGGCGACCAGCCCGCCGCCACGCAGTGCGGCACCGCGCAGCAAGATGGCCGTGCGCGTGCCGACACGCAGCGCAGCTGCAGCGGCCATGACGGCGCAGGTCGATACCCGCGCCGGTCCCGCGACCGGCAGCGGTTCGCCAGGAGGACCCGCCTCGAGCCAGGCCACATCGGCGGGGACGATCAGCGTCGCGATCTGGCCCGGCGCCTGACGAGCAGCCTGCACAGCTCGCGCACCGTCGGCCGCCACCGAGCCCGCAGAGGTGGACGCGTGCAACCAGCCCGACACGGGACGGGCGAACCCGGCGATGTCGGAGCTGAGTGGCGCATCGAACTGCGCATGGTAGGTGGCGTGATCGCCGACGAGGTTGACGATCGGCGACGCGGCCCGCCTGGCGTTGTGCAGGTTCGCGAGACCGTTCGCCAGGCCCGGACCGAGGTGCAGCAGGGTGGCCGCCGGCTTCTCGGTCATCCGCGCGTAGCCGTCCGCCATGCCCGTCACGACACCCTCGAACAGCCCGAGCACGGGCCGCATCCCCTCCACCCGGTCGAGGGCCGACACGAAGTGCATCTCCGAGGTGCCCGGGTTTGCGAAGCACACCTCCACCCCGCTCGCGACCAACGTGCGCAGCAGGCTTTCGGCACCGTTCATCGATTGGTTCGTCACGTCCGCGTCTCCCATCGGTCCTGCTCCATCCATCGACATCACTCGGTACATCCCAGTATCGCGTGCCGAGGCCGGCGCTGACCCTACGGCTGGCCGACGAGATGACTTCGATATCATCAGCGGGTCAGGTGGGTTGCGTCTCACCTGCTGGAGGTTCGACCGATGTGCGACTACTGCGACTGTCGCTTGATTCCCGAGATCGGAGCGCTGTCGATCGAGCATGAACGTGTGTTGTCCCTGATGGCGACTCTGCGCCGTCTCGACAACGCCGAGCCATCACCGGCGATCGCCGAGGAGAGCACCCGATTGCTCACTGAACTGCGCGTCGAGTTCGCACCACACACACGTCGCGAGGAGGTCGGCCTGTTCAGCATGTTCGACGAGGTCGGCATCGACGCCGACTACACGAAACGGTTTGCGGATGACCACGTTGACATCGCCGATCTGCTCGAACGTTCGGCGACCGATCATGGCGCCATCACGGACCTGCTCGATCGCCTCGACCGCCACATCCTCGAGGAAGAGACCGACGTGTATCCGGCCGCTCGCCAGTTGTTCTCCGCAGCGCACTGGGCGGAGGTGCACGATCGCCTCGGGGCCGCGGGCATCACGCATCACGCGCACGAGAACTCGACGATGCAGACCGAGCTCACGTGACGAGGCGCCGTACCATCACTCGGTCGTAGAGCCGCGGCGCCACACGTACGAGCCACGCAGCCCGCCGCGCATCACGGAACGGCAGCACGAGCCTGCGCCGGTGGCGGGCGGCAGCGACGATGACGTCAGCGACGGCGTCGGGCTCGACGGGCGTGCCGGTCTGTGTTCGAGCGATGGTGGCGCGGCCGCCATCGCCGCCGAGCGCAGAGTTGCCGATACCGGTGCGCACGAACGACGGACACACCATCGTGACGGCAACGCCCCTGCTCGCCACCTCCGTGCGTAGCGATTCGAAGAACCCGTGCAGTGCATGCTTGCTCGCCGAGTACCCGCTGCGCGTCGCCAGCGGGGCCACCCCGGCCACGCTCGACATCACCACGATCTGGCCTCGCCGCGCGAGCAGCGACTCCAACGCTGCCTTCGTGATGTTGACCGAACCGAAGAAGTTGACGTCCATGACTCGCTGAATGACTGCCACGTCGGTGTCGACGAACGCTCCGAGATGGGTGATACCGGCGTTGGCCACCAGCACATCGATGCCACCGAATCGGGCGATCACCTGGTCGACCGCCGCCGTGCACGACGCGAGCGACGTCACATCACATCTGATGGGCAGCGCGTGAACTCCACCCTCCCCCAGGTCCTTCGCCAATGAGTCGGGCCGGTCGAGGTCGAGCAACGCCAGGTCGGCGCCGTCAGCGGCGAATCGCCGAGCCAGTGCGGCCCCGATCCCTCCGGCCGCGCCGGTGATCACCACCACCCGACGAACGCGCGCACGGTGCCCGACGAACTCATCGAAGACCTGGTCGCTGGTCGACGCTGGCTGATACCCGAACTCGTCGATGAGTCGCCGGTTGGAGAGCACCGGGCGATACTGCAGAAACGCGACCTGCTCCGCGCCGTACTGTGACCAGCCGAAGCGATGGAGCACCCGCAACGCAGTGCGCAACGCGGCAGCCGGGACCGGCACGAGCCGCTTGTCGAGGCGTTGTGCGATGTTTGCCATCGATGTGGACCCGCCACCGACAAGGTTGTAGATGCCCGTCGCGTCATCGACGATGCCCTTGACCAGAGCAGCCACCACGTCGCGATCGGAGACGAACGAGAACGGCGAATCCGACCCGGCGACGGCGAGCACGTAGCGCTTGTCGAACATGTCGGTGATCTGATTCGAGACGGTCGCACCCAGGATCGCCCCGGGTCGGAAGATCAACTGGCGCAAACCCGGATGGTCGGTACGGGCGAGCGCAAGACGTTCTTCGACCTGTCGCTTGTGGTCCGCGTAGGCGAACTCAGGATTGCCGCGCAGTGCGTCATCCTCCGTCAGTGGAACGGGGTTGTCGGCGTAGTAGCCGTACGCAGCACCGCTGCTGGTGACGATCAGTTGCCTGACGCCGGCCTCGACGCAACAGTCGATCACGTTCTGCGTACCGAGCACGTCGACGGAGTACTCGAACTCGCGTGAACTGTTCGGTCCGGGTGTCACGATCGCGGCAAGGTGAACGACGCAGTCGACGTCGAACTCACGCAGTATCGACAGCAACTCGCTGTCACGGACATCACCCGAGCGATATACGACATGACCCAGCCGATCGTCGGCCGGTACCTCACGGACATCAACCGCAACGAGCGCCCTGATCGAGCCCCTCTCGGCCGCAAGTGCCGCGACCAGTTGCCGTCCGATGTACCCGCTCGCGCCCGTCACCAAGACCGAGCGGGGCGTCATCACGAGCCGCCGGGTTCTGCGTGCATGTCTTTGAACGACGCAAGGTTCGGTGCGAACTTGTGAGCCTGACGGTCGACGTCGACGTGGATCACCGCGCACCGCCCACAGTCCCTGCTGCGAATCAGTGCCGCGTGCAGCTCATCGACGGTCGCCACCCGCTCGCCGTGTGCTCCCATCGCCTCGGCCAACAGATCGAACCGGGTCTCGCCGAGGTCGGTGTTGATGTTCTCCTCTGGCGTGAGCCCACCCTCCAGCAGGGTGCGATCTGGGTCGATCGCGAACTCCTGGTTGACCTTGACCATCCCCCACTGGCGGTCGCAGATCACCACGAAAACCACCTGGAGGCCGCAGCGCACCGCAGTCTCGATCTCATGGGAATGGAACCCCATCGCTCCGTCACCGATGATGCAATACACCGCGCGAGTTGGGTCGGCCGCCTTGGCACCGAGCGCCTGCCCGACCCCTGCACCGAGCATCCCGAACTTGAAGGTCGACAACATCGTGCCCGGTTGCCTGACCTGGTGGTACAGGTTCGTCCAGATTGCGGTGTTGCCGCCGTCGATCACCAGCACGGCGTTGTCGTCGAACACCTCCTGGCACAGCGGGGCGACACGTGAGCTGTGCAACGGCATCGTGTCGATGCTCAGTGCATCGTCGAGCACTGCTCGGTGGGCACGCTGTGCCTCACCGTACGCCGCGAGCCGTGCAGCGCGGGAAGCGGTTGCCTCATCACTCATCGGGTCGCAGAGCAGTTCCGTGAGCATCTCGGCGAGCGACGGGAGGAACGTCGCGATGTCGGCCACGACCGCAATGTCGGCCGGTCGGTTGCGCCCGAGCGCGAGTTCGTCGAGGTCCACCTGGATCAGCTTCTGTTCGGCCGCGGTACGCCAGTAGGGAGGCTTCCCCCACCAGTCGGTCTCCCCGAAGCGCGCGCCCAGAGCCAGGACACAATCGCTGTCGTTGCGCACCCGATTGACGAGATCGATGTCATACATCGGGATCGAGTTGAGTGATCGTTCATCGATGCTGTCGCGACCGCCCCAACTGGTCGTGACCGGAGCATCGAGCAACTCGGCCACCCGCGCGAGTCCAGCGAACGCGCCGGCGTGCACAAGACCGGTGCCGGCGTGGATCATCGGCGACGCGGCGGCGAGCAACATTTCAGCAGCCGCGCGAACCGTTGCGAGGTCGGTGGCAATCGGCGGCTGTCGACGTGCTCGGGCGGGCTCACGCTCGGCCCCGACAGCGGCTGGCCCGTTGACGACGTCCTCCGCGATCGTCACGTGCACGACCCCGGGGCGGCCCGCCCAGCAGGACCGAAAGGCGCGGGCCATCGCTTCCGCCAGACGGTCGCGATTCGTCACCGCCTCACTCGACTTCGCCATCGCCGCGATCACTGTCGGCTGATCGAAGTACTGGTAGGTGCCCCCTCGGTCGGGGCCGACGATCCCGCTACGACGCCAACTCGTGATCAGCAGCACACGGTTGCCTTCGCCCTGCTCCACCGCCACGCCGCCGAGTGCGTTGGCCACCCCGGGGCCATTGCTGGCGAGGCAGACACCGACGCGGCGTGTCAAACGGGCATAGGCCCCCGCCATGTGCACCGCGGTCGCCTCGTGGCGGGGTGTGATCAGACGGATCCCGTGCCGTCCGAGACTGGAGTACAGCCCGAAGTACGACCCGTCGATGATGCCGAAGACGGTGTCGACACCCTCGGCCGCCAGCATTGCCGCAACCTGGTCCCCACCGGTCATCTCAGCCTCCTCGAACTGCCGGGCCTCTCCGCCCATTCGAATCAGTTTCGACCGCGCCACGCCACGTGACTAGAGCACTCGGTCCCTACTCGGCGACGACGTCTACGTCGTACACCAGCCGGTCGTGGTCGCGGCGCACGCAATCGGTCACCCTGTGCGGCGTGCGCCGACCGTCGTGCATGAGGTGTTCGACGGGTATGCCGCGGATCAGCGTGACGTAATCGGCGACCAGGCGACGATGACACCGCCACCACACCGACTCGCTGCACATCACCGTTCGGGCGTCTCCACCGGCAAGGAGTTCGTCGATGCCCGCGACGAACCCCGCTGATTCCATGTAGTCCGCGTAGGCGCGGAACGACGGATGCCGAAGTGCGACGTGGGGTGAGTCCGGTACGGGTTTGCGGCGGCCGCCGAGGTCGCGCAACCAGGTGTAGGCGATCCCGGCCTCTGGCACCCACAGTTCCATCGACTCGCGTCCGAATTGTGGATTGCGACGGCTTCCGGGGAACGAGCGGATGTCGACGAGGTCGTACAATCCGGCAGCGAGCAACAGGTCCGTGAACGCGTCCTGGGAAAGCGTGCCGTGCCCTACCGTGCACAGTGTCGTCATCGGTCCGCTCTCCCGCAGCTCATCGAGCTCGTCTCACACCCGTCTGGCTCACGCGTCGACCACACCGCCGTAGGTTGCGGCGGCACCGCGGCTGACACCTCTGTTCGCCACCGCATCGCGCAGGTCGTCAGTGAATGCATCCGTAACCCGAACGTGGCCTGGCGACACCATCAGATGAAGCCCGCCCTGCTGGCGATCGAGGCGCCAACCTCGATCCTGCATCAGATCACCGATCGCTGCAGTGGCGTCGGGACCAGCCTTCGACGAGAACTCGAACAGCGACATTTCCGGTCGTCCCGACACCGACAACTCATCGATCGACTCGATCCCGGCGAGGAACGCTCGGGTGGCATCACGGACCATGCGTGCCTTGGCGAGGTAGCCGTCGCGACCGAGGTGCTGGATCGTTGCCCACGCCGCCGCGATGGGTGAGCCGGGGCGAGTTCCCGCCGTGGTGGCCGAGCCGTAGATGCCACCGGGCCAGCCGTCGAAGATGAAGTGCTGGCGGCGCTTCATCGCCGTATCGCGATACATGATCGTGGACGCACCCTTGAAGCAGTAGCCGTACTTGTGGATGTCGGCAGAGATCGAGGTCACCCCAGGCACCGAGAAGTTCCACGGCGGTACCGGCTCGCCGATCCCCTCCCAGAACGGAAGCAGCCAGCCGCCGAGACATGCGTCGACATGGCACAGCGTGTCGTTCGCGAGAGCGACCTGGGCCAGTTCGGTGATCGGATCGATCACGCCGTAGGGGTAGCAGGGCGACGACCCGACCAGCAGTGCTGTGTTCTCATCCACCTGCGCCGCCATCGCTTCCACGTCGGCGCGCAGATCAGCACCGACGGGAACCCTGATCTCCTCGACATCGAGGTAGTGCGCTGCCTTGGTGAACGCCGGATGGGCGGTACTCGCCAGCACGAGCCGGGGCCGACTGATGCCGCGCTCGCGTGCGCGCTCGCGGGCCGTGTAGACGGCGAGGAAGATGCTCTCGGTGCCACCCGAGGTCATGGTCCCGGACTCCGGGTCGGTACCGAACAATTCGGCGGCCACCGCGATGACCTCCAGCTCCATGCGCAGCAGGCTGGGATAGGCAAATGGGTTCAGCGCGTTCTCGTGGAGAAACAGATCGGCGACGCGGTGTTGCAGGTCTTCGAGCACCGGGTCGTCGGCGTTGTACACGAGGCTGAACGCGCGGCCCCCCTTCCAGTCGATGTCGCCGGTCTGCCATTGGGTCAACAGCTCCTGAAGTGCGGCGGACTCTCGACCCTGCTCGGGAAACACGTTGCTCATTGCCCCATGGTATGTGCCGGCGACCTTGCCTCAGGGCTCCTGCCGTTCCCGTTTTGCAATACCCATGAACGACATGCGGCGCTCGAGCTCCCGCCAGTCGAGGTGGATGATCTCCCAGCCGTCTGCCCCGAGCTCGTTCAGATAACCCTCTACGGCCTCTTCCGGCTTGTCCTTGAACCAGGAACCGCC